>NZ_BAABIL010000620.1:0-2680 GCF_039542765.1 Kineococcus glutinatus | reverse complement strand
CCCCGCAGCCCTCAGACCCGGGAGGCCACCGGCACCCCGGACTCCACCAGCGCCGCGCGCAGCGGCCCGTGCAGCGCCGGCGGGGCCGCCAGCAACCCGCCGGTCCCGGCGGGGCCGCCGTCGAAGCCCGTGACCAGCACCCCCGCCTCCGCGGCGACGAGCCACGCGGCGGCGAAGTCCCAGGCGTTGAGGCCGCGCTCGTAGTAGGCGTCGGTGCGCCCGGCCGCCACCCCGCACAGGTCCAGGGCCGCGGAGCCGATGCGCCGCACGTCCCGCACCCGGGGCATCAGCCGTGCCAGGACCGCCGCCTGCTCCCCGCGGCGCACCGCGTCGTAGCTGAAACCCGTCGCCACCAGGGCCTGCGCCAGCGGCGGCGCCTCGCGCGCCGCCAGCGGCCGGCCGTCGAGGAAGGCGCCCAGCCCCGCACCGGCCGTCCACGTGCCCGCACCGGCCGCCTCGTGCACGCAGCCGGCCAGCACCCGCCACGTCGCCGGGTCGGGCTCGCCCGCGCCGGCCGCGGGATCCTCCACGACGGCCACGCTCACGGCGTACGCGGGGATCCCGTACAGGTAGTTGACGGTGCCGTCGATCGGGTCGACCACCCACGTCAGCCCCGACGTGCCCGGCTCGTACCCGTGCTCCTCGCCCAGCACCCCGTCGTGCGGGCGCGCGGCGGCCAGCTCCCGGCGCAGCAGCTCCTCCGAGGCGGTGTCCATCGCCGTGACGACGTCCACCGGGCTGGACTTCGTCGCCGCGACCTCCACCCGGTCCGGGCGCCCCTCCCGCACGAGGCGGCCGGCGGCCCGGGCCACCCGCTCGGCCACCGCGAGCAGGTCGGCCACCGGGGTGCCGTCGACGGCTCGGGCGGCGCTCACGCGGGCACCGGGCCGGCGTAGTCGGCACCGGTGGCGGCGGGCAGGTCGGCGCGCAGGTTGCGGCAGCAACCCGCCGGGCACACCTCGTGGGAGGCACCCAGCGTGCCCAGGAACGGCTTGTCCGGGCTGCCGCCGCGGGCCAGCTCGGCGCGCTCCTCGACGAGGTCGACCAGGCCGGCGACGAACGAGGCCGCCGCACCGACCGTCGCCGCCCGCTCGCACGGCAGGCCGAGCTCCGCCGCGGTCTGCGCCGCCTCGGTGTCCAGGTCGAAGACGACCTCCATGTGGTCGGAGACGAACCCCACCGGGGCCAGCACCACGGCCGGCACGCCGGCGGCGGCCAGCTCCCGCAGGTGGTCGTTGACGTCCGGCTCCAGCCACGGCTGGCTCGGCGGGCCGGAGCGGGAGCAGTACACGAGGTCCCAGGCCGGCTCGCGGTCCAGCCCCGCCGCGACCTCCGCGGTGACCGCCGCCGCGACGTCGCGGTGCTGGCGGACGTAGGCGTTGCCGCCGGGACCGGAGGCGTCGTCCATGGCGGTGGGGACGGAGTGCGTGACGAACACGAGCCGGGCGCCGTCGCGCTGCTGCGGCGCCAGGCGGTCCAGGGCGGTGCGCACCGCCGCCGCGTTGGTGCGCACGAAGGCCGGGTGGTTGAAGTAGTGCCGCACCTTGTCCACCGCGAGGGTGCGCCCCTCGGCCGCCAGCGCCGCCAGCGCGCGGGCGAGGTCCTCGCGGTACTGCCGGCAGCTGGAGTACGACGAGTAGGCGCTCGTGAAGATCGTCAGGACCCGGCGGGCACCGGCCTCGTGGGCCTGACGCAGCACGTCGGTGACGTAGGGCGCCCAGTTGCGGTTGCCCCACAGCAGCGGCAGGTCGAGGCCGCGGGCGTCCAGCTCGGCGCGCAGCGCGGCGAGCAGGGCCCGGTTCTGGTCGTTGATGGGGCTGCGGCCGCCGAAGTGCAGGTAGTGCTCGGCGACCTCCTCCAGGCGCTCGCGGGGGATGCCGCGACCACGTGTGACGTTCTCCAGGAAGGGCATGACGTCGTCGGGGCCGTCGGGGCCCCCGAAGGACAGCAGCAGCAGGGCGTCGTAGGGGCGGGCGTCGCTCACCCCTGGAGTGTCCCAAGCGCCCGGCGTTCGCGCGCGAGCACCCGTGCCCCCGCGGGAGAGGTCGGCTTCGCCCCTGACCCCGGAGGTGGCAGAGTTCGTCCGCGAGGCACCGGTCGGGGACCCGGGCCCGCGCTCGCCACGGCTGGGAGGACGTCCGCCATGCACGACCTGAGGCTCGTCGGTGTGCACGACGACGGAGAGCACGTGGTCCTCGCCGGCAGCGACGGCTCCCGCTACCGCCTGCGCGTCGACGAGGCCCTGCGCGCGGCCGTGCGCCGCGACCGGGCGCGGCTGGGGCAGGTGCAGATCCAGGCGTCCGGGGAGCTGCGCCCCCGGGAGATCCAGGCCCGCATCCGCGCCGGGGAGAGCGCCGAGGAGATCGCGGCGCAGGCGGGCATCCCGCTGGCGAACGTGCGCCGCTACGAGGGGCCGGTGCTCGCCGAGCGCGACCACGTCGGCGGCATGGCGCGGCGGACCCCGTTCGGCCGCCGCGACGCCGCGGGCGCGGCGCCCGCGCTGGAGGACCTCGTCGTCCAGCGCCTCGCCGCCCGCGCCGTGGACCCCGAGGGGGTGCGCTGGGACGCCTGGCGGCAGGAGGACGGCGCCTGGGCGGTGCAGGTGGAGTTCGTCGCCGGCGGGCGCGGCCGGCTGGCGCGCTGGTCCTTCGACGTCGCGGCCCGCTCCCTGACCGCCGCC
>NZ_BAABIL010000619.1:0-3912 GCF_039542765.1 Kineococcus glutinatus | reverse complement strand
ACCGGGGGCCGCCGCGGCGGCGGGCGCGCTGCCCGGTGCGGCGGCCACCGCGGTGGACACCGGCACGTACCTGTCCGCGCGGCTGGAACCGCGCGCGGGCGAGGAGGTGCCCGGCAGCCAGCTGGTGGGCGTGGAGGCCGTCGCCGCGGCGGGTCCGCTGCGCTGGCAGGACGTCACCACCGGCCGGCTGCCCGAGCGCCCCGGCGAGGTCGCCGTCTCCGGGCGCACCGGGGGCGCCGTCGGCGACGCCCTGGTGCTCGAGGTGCCCCCCGCGCCCGACACGCCGGACACGGCCGAGGGCGCGGCCGCGACCGAGCAGCGGGTGGAGGTCGTCGGCGTCGTGGACCTCGGCGGTGACCCCTCCGCCGGTGTCGACGGGCGCGTCTTCGCGCTGCCCGCCGACGTGGCCGCCTGGCACGGCGAACCCGACGGCGTCCGCGTCGCCGCCGCGGCCGGCACCTCCCCCGCCGCGCTGCGCGACGCCGTGACCCTCGCGGTGGCGGACCTGCCGGTCTCCGACGCCCTGCGGGTGCTCACCGGTGAGGAGGCCGCCGCCGCCGTGGCAGGGGAGTACACCGGGCAGTCGGCCGGGCTGGCCGCGGTGCTGCTCACCTTCGGCGCCGTCGCCGTCCTCGTCGCCGGCCTCGTCATCGCCAACACCTTCGCGGTGCTGCTGGCGCAGCGGACCCGGGAGCTGGCGCTGCTGCGCTGCGTGGGGGCGCGCTCGGAGCAGGTGCGCCGCGGGGTGCTGCTGGAGGCGGCGGCCACGGGCCTGGCCGGCTCCGCGCTCGGCGTGGGCGCCGGCATCGGCCTGGCCGCGGCGGTCTCGGCCGTCGTGGGGCGCCTGGACTCCCCCATCCCCCTGGGGGTGGTCAGCGTGCCGGCCGTCGCGGTGGTCGCCGGCGTGGTCCTGGGCACCGGTGTCACCGTCGTCTCGGCGCTGCTGCCGGCGCGGGCGGCGACGGCGGCGGCGCTGCTGGCGGCGCTGCTCCCGCTGGCGGTGGCGCCGCTGCGCTCGCGCAACGGGGTGCTGCGGCTGCTGGCGGGCCTGGTGCTGTTCGTGCCCTCGACGGCGGCGCTGGTGGTGCTCAGCCTGCTGGGTCAGCTGCTGCCGGCGGTGGCGGCCGGGACGGGCAGCTTCCTCGGGGTGCTGCTGCTCGCGCAGCGGGCGGTGTCGTCGGTGGTGGCGCTGGCGGGCCGGCTGGTGGCGCCGGCGGGCGGGGTGCCGGGGCGCATCGCGGCGGGCAACGCGCTGCGCAACGCGCGGCGCACCGCCGCGACGGCGACCGCGCTCGTCATCGGCGTGACGCTGACGACGGCGATGGTCGTGGGTGCGGCCTCCACCCGCGCCACGGCCGTGGCGCAGCTGGACGCGATGTTCCCCGCCGACGTCGTCGCCGACCTCGGCGAGCGGCCCGGGGCACCGGTGGCGGACGTCGCGGCGGACGTGGCGGCCCTCGACGGGGTCGAGGCGGCCGTGCCGGTGCTGCGGGGCACGCCGACCGGCGGGGCGCTGGCGGGGTGGGACGTGCACGGCGTGGACCCCGCCGCGGTGGGCGCGGTGCTGCGCTCGCCCGACACCCCGCGACCGGCGCCGGGGGTGCTGGTGCTCTCCCGCGGCGACGCCCGCGCGCTGGGCGTCGCCGAGGGCGGGCGGCTGGAGCTGGCCCCGGGGGCGTCGTTCCGGGTGCGGGTGGACACCGAGAGCGAGACCCCCGCGCTGCTGACGACGGCGGACCTGCGCGTGCTGGTGCCCGACCTGGGGTCGGCGCCGGCGTCGGGGCTGGTGTGGGCGCGGGTGGACGACGGCCTGGACACCGGCGCGCAGCAGCGGCTGGTGGACGAGGTGGAGCAGGTGGTGTGGCGCAGCGTGCCGGACGCCTGGGTGTTCGGGGTGCTCAGCGAGCGCCTGGCGCTGGAGAGCGTCGTCACCACGATGCTGCTGGTGGTCACCGGCCTGCTGGCGGTGGCGGTGCTGATCGCGCTGATCGGCGTGGGCAACACGCTGGCGCTGTCGGTGGTGGAGCGCCGCCAGGAGTCGGGGCTGCTGCGGGCGCTGGGGCTGAGCCGGCGCCAGCTGCGGGCGACCCTGGCGTGGGAGGCGCTGCTGGTGGCGGGGGTGGCCTCGGTGCTGGGGGTGCTGCTGGGCGCGGGGTACGGCCTGGCGGGGACGGCGGCGGTGTTCGGCCTGTCCGGTGACGTGGTGCCGGACGTGCCGGCGGTGCAGGTGGTGGGGATCGTCGTGGTGGGCGCGGCGGCGGGGGTGCTGGCCTCGGTGGTGCCGGCGCGGCGTGCGGCGCGCACCTCGCCGGTGGTGGCGCTGGCGGCCTGAGCGGCGCCCTCCCACCGGCCGGCCCGGGACGGCGGTGGGAGGGTGTGGCCATGGCCATCGTGAAGATCAACGCGATCGAGGTGCCCGAGGGCGGCGGCGAGGAGCTGGAGCGGCGCTTCGCCGCCCGGCTGGGGGCCGTGGAGGGCGCGGCGGGGTTCCTCGGTTTCGAGCTGCTGCGCCCGGTGCGCGGGGAGTCGCGCTACTTCGTCTACACCCGCTGGGAGACGGAGGAGGCGTTCCGGGCCTGGTCGGAGGGCGGGGCGCGGGCGGCGCACGCGGGTGAGCGGGCCAGGCCGGTCGCGACGGGCGCGAGCCTGCTGGAGTTCGAGGTGGTGCTGGGGGCCGGGCCACGCACCTGAGCCGCGGTCGGGTGCGTGGCCCCGGGGCGGTGTTCCCCCGGACGGGGGAACACCGTCCTCCGCTCGTCGCAGTGCGCGGCCCGGGGCTTTGCGCCCGCTGTCGGCACCCGGTGGCATGGCAGCGGGCCGTCCGGCCCCAGCCACCGCAGCCCGCACCGGGAGTTCGCCATGACCGTCCTCGTCCCCACCGGCAGCTCCGCGCAGTGGGACGCCCTCGTGGACGGGGCCGAGGGCGCGACGGCCTTCCACCGCCACGGGTGGCTGCAGCTGCAGGCGCGGCTGCACGGCTGGCGCTTCGTGCCGCTGCTGGTCCGCGACGGCGGTCGGGACGTCGGGGTGCTGCCGCTGCTGCTGGTGCGCCGCGGGCCGCTGTGGGTGGAGGCGCCGGTGCCGTTCCCGTACGTGGGTCCGCTGGTGCCGCCGGCGCTGCTGCCCGCCGTGCTGGCGGCCCTGACCCGCTGGGCCCGGCGCCGCGCGGTGGCGGTGACCCGCCTGGACCTGGGCCCGGGGGCGGGCGGGGCCGCCGCGGTGCTGCGGGAGGCGGGGTGGGTGTGCGAGGAGGCGACGACGTTCGTCGCGGACGTGTCCCACGGGGACGTGGCGGAGGTGCGCCGCCGCGCGTCCAAGAGCATGCGGCGCAGCGCCCGCCGGGCCGAGCAGCTGGGCGTGGTGGTGGCCGACGCGACCGAGGAGCAGGTGCGGCGCTCGCTGCCGGCCCTGCTGGCGGAGTCCTACGGCGCGCGCGGGGTGCCCTCCCCGTACCCCGCCGGCGTGGGGGACGTCCTGTGGGCGGCCTGCGGCGGGCGCGAGGACGTCCTGCTGCGCAGCGCCACGCTCGACGGGGAGGTGGTGGGGCTGGAGGTGGCCCTGGTCCACGGCGACACCCTCTACGACTGGGCCGGGGGCACGTTCCGCGCGCACCGCGACTGCGGCGGGGGTGCGCTGCTGCAGCTGGACGTGCTGGAGCGGGCCGCCGAGCGCGGCCTGCGCCGGGTGGACCTCGTCGGCGCGGTGGACGAGGGCGTGGCGCACTTCAAGCGCTCCACGGGTGCGCGGGAGGAGTCGTTCGTGATGGCCACCCGGGTGCACTCGCGGCTGTGGGCCACCGCGCGCCGCGGGAGCCGGGTCCTGGCCTCGGTGGCGGGCCGGGGCCTGCGGGAGCCGGCCGCGGCGCTCTGAGCGGCCGGGCGGGCGCACGGCACCCCGGCGGCGGAGCCGTCC
>NZ_BAABIL010000618.1:0-3203 GCF_039542765.1 Kineococcus glutinatus | reverse complement strand
CCAGGCGCAGCGTCGGGAAGTCGCGGAACAGGTCCGCCGTGAGGAACTGCATGAACGCCGTGGTGTCGGCGTTGAGGTAGTGCGACCCGGTGGCGTGGAAGTTCGGGTTGGTCACCGCGGAGACGTGCACCATGGCGGGCACGTCGAGCTCGACCATCGCCTCGTAGAACGGGTACCAGCTGCGGTCGGTCAGCGGGGCGGCCGTCCAGTGGCCCCCGCTGGGGTCGGGGTTGAGGTTGCAGCCGACGAACCCGAGCTCCTCCACGCAGCGGCGCAGCTCGCCGACGGAGTGCGCGATGGGGACCCCGGGGGACTGCGGCAGCTGGCAGACGCCGGCGAAGCGGTCGGGGTACAGCTCGACGACGCGGGCGACGAGGTCGTTGGACACCGCGGCCCAGCGGGCGCTGACCTTCTCGTCGCCGACGTGGTGCCCCATCGCGGAGGCGCGGGGGGAGAAGATCGTCAGGTCGATGCCGCGCTCGTCCATCAGGCGCAGCTGGCCGCCCTCGATCGACTCGCGGATCTCGTCGTCGGGGATCGCGGGGTAGCCGGGCGGCTCGTGCCCGGCCTCGAAGGCCGCCTGCTGCGCCTGGCGCCAGGCGGTGTGCGCGGCCGGCGCGGTCGTGTAGTGGCCGTGGCAGTCGATGATCACGTGTCGCTCCTCGCAGTGCTGGTCGGCCGCGGCGGGTCGGGGAGCCCGGGTGCCCGGTCCGACGGCGCAGCACCGCTGGGGCGACCTGGAGCTCCCTCGCTCGCACGTCGACTGTAGGAACGGCCCGACAAGATTGTCAACAATCTTGTCGCAACGTTGGGCGGTGTGGGGTCCCGCGTCAGCCCTCGGCGTCGAGCAGGGCGGTGATGACGCTGCGCAGGTGCTCGCGCGCCGCGTGCTCGGCCGCGGCGGGATCGCGCCGCACGACCGCGTCGATGATCGCCAGGTGCTCGGGCAGCGAGACCTGCGGCCGCCCCGCCCGCAGCGCGAGGCGGAACTGGTGCCGCACGATCTGCGCGTTGAGCCGGTCCAGCAGCTCCGAGGCCACCGGCTGGTCGGCGATCTCGCGCACCAGGCGGTGCAGCTCCCGGTTGTGCGCCGAGTAGGCCAGCGGGTCCCCGGCGGCCACCGACTGCTCCAGCCGCTCCCCGAGGGCGGTGAGCGCCGCGACCTGCTCGTCGTCGACGCGCTCGGCGGCCTTCGCCGCGCACAGGCCCTCCAGCACCATCCGGCACTCGGTGATGGCCACCGCCTCCGCCACCGTCACCACCCGCACCCGCGCGCCGCGGTTGGGGATGCGCTCCACCAGCCCCTCGGCGGTCAGGTCCATGAGGGCGGCGCGCACGCTGGCCCGGCTGACGCCGAAGGACGCGGCGAGGTCGGCCTCGACCAGCCGCTGCCCCGGCGCCAGGTCGCCGGTCAGGAGGGCCTCGCGCAGCGCCTGGGCGGCGACACGCGTCCCAGCCGCGCCGTCGCGGTGGGCGACGGTCATGACGTCCTCCCGGGTTCCGTGTGCCCCGGGCCCCCGGCGCCCCTGCGAGGACGCGGCCCGGTGCCGCACACCCTACGAGACCGGCCCCCGCCGGGGCGTGGTCGACCGGGCACCGCCCGCGGGCTCCCAGCCTCCTCCGAGGTCGCTGCCCGGTTGCGCCCAGCTCCGCGCCACACCCTGGCCGCGGGGCGCCGCGCGGACGGGCCCCGACCAGGCGCACACCCCGTCGACCCCGGGAGGGTCCGTGCACGTCCAGAACCCACCTGTCCCCCCGGGGCGCCCCGCCGCGCCCGGCGCCCTGCTGGAGCAGGCCCTCATGCAGGCCAAGCGGGTCGTCGTGGGCCAGGACCGCATGCTCGAGCGGATGCTCGTGGCCCTGCTGGCCCGCGGCCACTGCCTGCTGGAGGGCGTGCCCGGTGTCGCCAAGAGCCTCGCGGTGGAGACGCTGGCCCGCACCGTCGGCGGCTCCTGGGTGCGGCTGCAGTTCACGCCCGACCTGCTGCCCAGCGACATCGTCGGCACCCGCGTCTACCGCCCCTCGCACGAGCGCTTCGAGGTGGAGCTCGGCCCCGTCTTCGCCAACCTCGTCCTCGCCGACGAGATCAACCGCGCCCCCGCCAAGGTGCAGTCCGCCCTGCTGGAGGTGATGGCCGAGCGGCAGGTGTCCATCGCGGGCACCACCCACCGCCTGCCCGATCCGTTCCTCGTGCTCGCCACGCAGAACCCGGTGGAGAGCGAGGGCGTCTACCCCCTGCCCGAGGCGCAGCGCGACCGGTTCCTCATGAAGGTCGTCGTGCCCCACCCCACGTTCTCCGACGAGATGGAGATCGTGCGGCGGATGGCGGGCACGCCGCCGCGCGCGGAGCAGGCCATCAGCCTGGACGAGCTCGTCGCCCTGCAGGACGCCGCGGAGCAGGTGTTCCTGCACCACGCGCTCGCCGAGTACGCCGTCGCGCTGGTGATGGCGACCCGCGAGCCGGCGCAGTGGCGGCTGCCGGAGCTGGCGCCGCTCATCGCGGTGGGCGCCTCCCCCCGCGGCAGCCTCGGGCTGGTGCGGGCCGCGCGGGCCCTGGCGCTGCTGCGCGGGCGCGGCTACGTGGTGCCCGCCGACATCGCCGACCTGGCCGTGGAGGTCCTCGCCCACCGCATCGTGCTGTCCTACGAGGCCCTCGCCGACGGCGTCAGCGCCGCCGACCTCGTCGAGCGCGTCCTGGCGACGATCCCCCGGCCGAACGTCGCCCCCTCCCAGCAGACCGGCCCGAACCCGGGCCCGGAACCCGACGCCGAGGTGCGCCGGAGCGTGGCGTGAGCGCCCTGCGCGCGCTGCCCGCCCCGCCCACCGCGCCGGAGGCGCAGGTCCGCCGCCTGGCCCTGCAGGTGGCCTCCCGCCTCGACGGGCTGCTGCAGGGCCAGCACACCCGCACCCTGGTGGGCCCGGGCAGCGAGCCCGCCGAACCCCGCCTGCACGTCACCGGTGACGACGCCCGCCGCATCGACTGGGCCGTGACCGCCCGCACCGGCGAGGTGCACGTGCGCTCCACCACCGCCGACCGGGAGCTGGAGACCACCCTCGTGGTGGACCTCACCCCCTCGATGGCCTTCGGGACGCGGGGCTCGGAGAAGCGCGCCCTGGCCCTCGCCGTCGCCGGGGGCCTGGCGCACCTGACGAGCACGCACGGCGACCGCGTCGGGGCCCTGGTCCTGGGGGCCGGCGGGGTG
>NZ_BAABIL010000617.1:0-749 GCF_039542765.1 Kineococcus glutinatus | reverse complement strand
CGACGCGCTGCGCTCGGCGAGCGCCGGGTGGTCGGGGGAGGTGACGCCCCTGCAGCGGCGGCTGGTGGCGGAGCTGCGGCTTCTCGTGCAGGACCTCGTCGTCGCCGGGACGGGCGGCGACGGTGCACCGGCCGCGGTGGCCGACCCGTTCGCGCGCGCGGACGTCGCCCTGCTGGAGGGCCGGGCGGGCGAGGCCGTGTCCCTGCTGGTGGCGGCCGCGCTGGCGGTCTGAGGCCGCCGCGACGACCCCGCGCCGGTGGCCGGCGCGGGGTGGTCGCCCGGCGGGTCCCGCTCACCCGAGGTCGCCGTCGCGCCGGCCGGTCCCGTCACCGGTCCACACCTCCCGGCTCCCCGCCCAGCCGGTCGAACGCCGGCGCGCAGCGGAACGGGCCGGCGCGCCCCGGCGTCCAGGCGGTGAGCGTGCGCACCTGGAAGTGCTCGCCCCAGGCCGGTTCGGGTGCCCGGATCCCGAGGTCGGCCGCCGGGACGAACCCGAAGCGGGCGTACAGGCCGGGAGCGCCGAGCAGCAGCACCGCCACCTCGTCCAGGGCGTCGGCGGCGGCCAGCGCGGCGTGCACCAGCGCCGAGCCCACCCCGCGGCGCTGGTGCGCGGGCAGCACCCCGAGCGGACCGAGCCCGACGGCCGGGCGCCCGCCGAGCAGGCCGCGGGAGCACACCACGGACCCGACGACCGCACCCGGCGGCCCGGCGACGAGGGTGTGCGCGGCGAGCACGTCGCCGTCCCAGCG
>NZ_BAABIL010000616.1:0-5914 GCF_039542765.1 Kineococcus glutinatus | reverse complement strand
GCTCAACGGCGACTGGTACGAGAACCACTACGTCGGCGACAGCGAGGTCGAGCGCGAGCGGTGGAAGGAGTACTTCCGCCGCGCGGTGCGGGCCCTGGAGGTTGCGGGCTCGGACTTCGAGGTCGACTTCAACATCGCCGAGGGCATGCAGGACTCCGTGGGCATCGCGGAGCTCTACCCCGGTGACGACTACGTCGACGTCATCGGCATCGACGTCTACGACTCCTACCTCGCCCCGATCGACCCCGGTGCGCGCACGCAGGCCCGCAACGCCAAGGAGAACGGCCTGACGGACGTCGTGGCCTTCGCGAAGGAGCGCGACAAGCCGCTGAGCCTGCCGGAGTGGGCGATGGTCGCCGAGGGCGACACCCAGGGCGGCGGCGACAACCCGACCTTCGTCGACCAGGTGGCGGACGTGGTGCGGGACAACGCCGTGCGCTACCAGGCGTACTTCAACGTGCCGCAGGGCGGGGTCGGCATGACGCTGGCCGACGCCCCGGAGGGGGCCGCGCGCTACCTGGAGCGCTTCGGCGCATCGGGTGACGCGGCCAGCCGCTCCCGGTGACCCGGGGTAACCTCGGCGCCGTCCACACCCCTCGGCGCCGTCCGCGGTGCCCCCTGCCCCTGGACGGTGCCGTGCTCCCCGCAGCTCCCCGACCCGCCGCGGAGGCGATCTCGTGAGCCTCGTGGCGAAGCTGCGCTCGGGGGGGCTGGGTCGGGCGGTGTGGAACCTCGCCGACCAGGTGGTGTGCAGCGTCAACAACGCGCTGCTGGCCTTCGTGGTCGCCAACGCCTTCCCGGACGACGCCTCGCAGTTCGGCGCCTTCTCGATCGCCTTCACCGTCTTCTCGATCGTGGTCGGTCTGTCCCGGGCGCTGGCCACCACGCCGGTGAGCATCAAGTTCGCCGGGGAGGCGCCCGCGGTGTTCCGGCCCGCGGCCACGGCCGCGCTGGGCACCGCGGTGGCCCTCGGCGCCGCGGCGGGCGTCGTCAGCGCGGTGGTGGGCTCCCTGCTGGGCGGGGCGCTGGGCACGGCGCTCGTCGCGTTCGGCGTGGTGCTGCCCGGTCTGCTGCTGCAGGACTCCTGGCGCCAGGTGTTCTTCGCGCTGCAGCGCCCGGCGGCGGCCGCGCTCATGGACGTCACGTTCGCGGTGCTGCAGGTGGGTGCGCTGGTGGTGCTGCTGCGCGGGGAGCACCCCACGGTCGTGCCGTTCGTGCTCGCCTGGGGCGGCTCGGCCCTGCTGGCGTCGGTGCTCGGGATGGTGCAGCTGCGGCTGCTGCCGCGCCTGCAGGACTCCGGGCGCTGGGTGCGGGACCAGTGGGAGCTCACCCGGTACCTGGTGCCGGAGTTCGTGGTGCTGCAGGCCGGTGCGCAGCTGGCGGTGCTGGTGGTGGCGGCGATCGGCAGCCAGGCGGACGCCGGGTACCTGCGGGCGGCGAACATCCTGACGGGCCCGGCGACGATCATGGCCACCGGTCTGATGTCGTACGCGATCCCGGAGCTGTCCCGCCGCCGCGACGGCCTGGGGGTGCGCGGCTGGCGGCTGGCGGCGCTGCCCGTCTCCGGTGCCGTCCTGCTCACCGGGCTGGCGTGGGGCGTGCTGGTGCTGCTGCTGCCGGACGCCGCCGGTCGCTTCCTGCTGGAGGACGTCTGGGAGGGCGCCTCCGGCGTGCTGCTGCCGATCATCGTCGGCCAGGCGGGTGCGGCGCTGTCGGTGGGGCCGGCGGCGGTGCTCTACGGCATGGAGCGCGCGGCGGTGACCTTCCGCATCCACGTGGTGTACGCCGTCCTCGTCCTGGTGCTGTCCGCCGGTGGCGCGGTCCTCGGCGGGGCGGTGGGCGCGGCCTGGGGTGGTGCGATCGCGTTCTGGGTGGTGGTGCCGTCCTGGTTCGTCGCGGTGCACCGGCAGTCGGCCGCCGCGGTGGCGGCGCGGGAGCCGGACCGGTCGGACGAGGTGGCCGAGGGTTCCGCGCCGAGCGCGCCCGCCTGAGGACCGCCCCCGCAGGAGCCCGTCGCAGGAGCCCGCCGGTTCGCCCGGCGGGCTCCTGTCGTGCCGGGCGCGGGCGCCTACCTGCGCCCGCCGCGCGCGAGCTCGCTGAGCACGGCCTGCTCGACGGCCGCGCTGTCGGCGGGGTCGATGTCGGTGAAGTGCACCACGGCCTCCCCGGAGGCCTCGTCGATGCGCAGCACCTCGCCCCGGGCGTGCACCTCGACGCCCTCGTCGAGGGACAGGCTCACGTCGATGACCTCGTGCTCGGCCGGCAGGTGCTCGCCCTCCAGGCGGACGCCGGTGCGGGACAGGTCCACCGTGCGCGCCTCCTCCTGGAAGCCCTCGCCGCTGAGGTGCGCGGGGACGCGGGTGGAGGCGCGCACGGCGCCGCGGCGGGCCTCGTTGGCCAGGAGCACGACGCCCGTGAGGGCCAGCTCGTCGGCCCGGTGGGCCTGGGCGACGGCCTGGAAGACGGCCAGGGACCCGGTGCGCTCCATCCGGGCGCTGGCCCAGACGCGGCGGCCGTCGAGCTGCTCGACGGTGCCGCGGTCCATCGCCACCTGGCTCGTCACGACGAGGCCCGATGCGCTGGCGGTCCAGGAGCGGACCGTGCCGGTGTGCACGACGGCCGTCCCCGTGGGCATGAGGGTCACCTCGGTGCCCGGTGCGGGTCCGTCGACGGTGAGGACATCGCCGCGCTGCGTCTCCATGCGCCCTCCAGAAGGTACGTAGCTGTGTGGTTACGCTACGTCACTCAGAAGGTAGTGCAATCCGCCGGGCCCGCGCGAACGGCCGACCGGGTGCCGCCGGTGCCCGGCCGTGCTCAGGCGCCGACGACCGGGCGGGAGCCGAGCCCCCCGTCCGGGCTGGCCGCGGGCAGGGTGGGCAGCAGGCGCCCCGAGCCGTCCCCGGGCACCGCCGGCCCGACCTCCGCCACCACGTCGCCGTCCGCGAGCCGCGCGGGTTCGCCGCCGCGGCCCTCGAAGCGGGTGCCGGTGAAGAAGGCGGACAGCGGCAGCAGGACGTACAGCACCTGCGGCTGCAGCAGCCCCGCGAAGAGCAGCGAGTTGGCGAAGAGCCCGCCGACGGCCAGCGTCGGCGAGGGCGCGCGCCGGACGATCGCCAGGTAGGCGAAGGCGGCGAAGAGCAGCGCCGCCGGCACGCCGTACTCCAGGAGCAGCTTCGGTGCGCCGGCGAAGTTCAGCGGCAGGCCGGTGGCGGCGAACACCGCGTCGGCGGCCGCGTCCGCCCCGCCGGGGCCCAGGCCGGTGAGGGCGGTCGACGGCTTGGCGGCCCACGTCGCCTCGATGTACTGGAAGGGCTGCACGAAGCGCAGGCTGCCGCTGGAGTTGCGCTCCGTCGCCTCGCTCGTGCGGCTGAGGATGATCTCCCCGAGCGGGGTCGCGAGGGTGGCGGTGACCGCCACCGCGCCGGCGGCGGCCACCCGGGCCGTCCACCAGCCGCCACGCCGCACCGCCAGGACGACGAGGCCGCACGCCAGCAGCAGCATGCCGGTGCCCGCCACCGCGCACACCATGGCCGCGGCCAGCGCCAGCACCCGCCACGGGCGGGCTCTGCGGACCAGGCAGGACAGCAGCGCCAGCGCGAGGAACTGGGAGAACAACGACGGCTCGAGGAAGACGAAGGCGTTGGCCTTGATGACGCTGGAGCCGTACTGGATGGGGTACGAGGTGTTGTAGCCCTCGAAGGTGAACCCCGGCGGCAGCGCCTCCTCGACGTAGTCGACGTAGGACCACACCCCGGCGAACTGGCTGAGGACCTGCGCCACGCCGACGACCGCGAAGAAGACCATGATCTTCTCGAAGCGGTCCAGCACCCGCGGGTAGACGTGCTGCGCCGCCGGGTGGGCGCGGAAGCAGAACGCGCACCACACCACCAGCAGCAGGACCAGCGACTGCACCGACAGCAGCTCCCCGAGCAGGAGGGCCGCCACGGCGGCGGTGGCGCAGCCGGCCACGGCCAGCAGGAAGCCGCGCGTGGCGTCGGCGCGCTCGACGACGGCGCGCTGCAGCAGCAGCCAGCCGAGGACGCCCAGCACCACGAGCATGCCGACCGGCACCGGCGAGCCCAGCGGCAGGGCCAGGCGCTGCAGCACGGTGACCGCCAGGAGGATGACGGTGCAGCCGGCGAGGACCCGGCGCCCGCTGGCCGTCCGCGGCTGCCCGGGTCGGCCGCCGCGGGTGGCGCCACCGGTGGGGGAGGACGGGGAGGGGGCGGCGAGCGCGCCCGTGGGGTCCAGCATCGGCCAGCGCACGTCCCTCGGTCGGTGGGGCCCGGCCGGGCCGGGTACAGGTCGTCGGGGTGGGTCGGACCGCTCCCGCGGCGGCCCATGCTAAGCGGCCGCGGGGTGCCCGGTGCCGCGCCTGCACAGCGCCCTCACCGCATCCGACCGGCCCCACCCGCCCGGCCCACGCGAACGGCCTCGTGCGAACGGGTGACACCCGTGAGGCCTTCGTGGAGGACCTCGCCGGGCCGGTGGCGCCCGCACCCCGAGGTGCGATAGTCATGCGGGGTTTCCGCCCGCGGACGACCGCGCGCCGTCCACCGGCGTCGCTCCGCACGTGGGCTCGGCGCGCCGGGGGGCGCGGTGAGCGGGTCGGTGCCCGGCGGTACGACGACGAGCAGGGTGCCGCACGGCACGAGAAGCACCACAGGAGGGGCGGGGACCAGTGGCGGCAACACCCACGGGGTCGGGCGACAGGACGGGCGCGGGCGCGCTGACGGTGATCGGGCGCCACCGCTGGCGGCTGCTGGCCGCCGCGCTGCTCTTCGGGGTGGTGGGCGGTGGGGTGTCGGCCGTGGCCGTGGACCCCAGGTACACGGCGACCGCGGCCATCACCCTCTCCACCGACCGCCCCTACGACCCGCAGGGCCGCGACGGCCAGCTCGGCGACCCGACGAAGTGGGCGACCGTGCAGTCCGGCATCGCCCAGTCCCGCGCCGTCTTCGACCTGGCGGCGCAGACCGTGCCGGCGGCCGAGCAGGCGACCTTCCGCGACAGCACCGAGATCGTCGCCAACAACGACCTCAACCAGATCACCGTCACGGCCACGGCCTCGACGGCGGCGGACGCCGTGGCCGTGGCCGACGCCGTCGCCACCTCCTACCGCGAGGTCCGCGCCGACGACGTGCGCACCAAGACCGCGCAGGCCCTGGCCCAGGTGACCGACGAGGCCACCCGCCAGCAGATCACCCTCGCCTCCACGTCCTACGGCGACGGCGTGGCGGTGCTCGACAACGCCACGCTGCCGACGGCGCCGTCCTCGCCGTCCCCGCTGCTGGTGGGTCTGCTGTCCGCCCTCGCCGGCCTCCTGCTGGCCGCCGCGCTCGTCGTCTGGCGCGCCCACGTGCGCCAGCGCATCTCGACGCCGCCGCTGGAGGGCGTGGCGGAGCTGGGCCGCTGGACGGCGCCGCCCTCGCCGCAGGAGCTGGCCGACCCCGCGGGTGCGGCCGCGCAGAGTGCCGGCGTCCTCCTCGTCGGCCTGCAGCACCTCGGGCACCTGCGCACCCCCCGCCTGGAGGTGGGCAGCGTCCTGGTGACGGCCGCCAGCGGCGACGCCTCGGCGGTGGCGGTGGGGCTGGCCGCCGCGGCGGCCCGCTCCGGGCGCCGGGTGGTGCTCGTCGAGGCCGACGAGCGCGGTGGCCGGCTGGCGTCCCTGGGCGCGCCCGTCCTGCCCGCCTCCGGCCGGCGCTCCGTGGAGGTCCCGCAGCCGTGGGTCGTGGGGGGCACCTCCGTGGAGGTCCTGTCCCTGGGTGCCCACCACCTGCAGCCGCGCGCCGTGGGGTCGACCCTGCGCGAGCTGGTCGAGGGCGGCTACCTCGTCGTGGTGGTCGGCGGTTCCGTGCTCGACAGCCCCGCGGCGTTCGCCGTGGCCGGTGAGGTGGACGCGGTCCTGGTGCAG
>NZ_BAABIL010000615.1:0-1665 GCF_039542765.1 Kineococcus glutinatus | reverse complement strand
CCCCCGCGCGGAGCCGCGCCGAGCTCCCCGGGCCTCAGGCGCCCAGCAGGCCGCCGAGGACGCGCAGCACGAGGTCGTCGAACGCGGACTCCGGGTCCGCCGCTCCCGGCGCCGCCTGCGCCGCCAGCGCCGCCAGGTGCGGGTGCCGGCCCGCGGCGACGGCGTGCGCGAAGGACACCAGCTGCTTGCGCCGCTCGGCGGCCGGCAGCGCGACCTCGTTCTGCACGTGGGCGGCGACGAGGGCGGTGAGCACGGCGAACGCCTCGAGCTTGGCGCTGCCCGACGCGGGCACCGGGGCCAGGCACGACACGACGTGCTCCAGCAGGTCCATCCCGTGCGGCCCGAGCGCCGGGCGCACGAGGGTGAGCTGGGCCAGCCACGGGTGGCGCCGCAGCAGGGCGCGCTGCTGGCGGGCCACGTCGAGCAGGTCGCGGCGCCAGTCCGCGGTGGGCGGCTGCAGCTCGTAGCCGGCGGCCACGGCATCGGTCATGAGGTCCAGCACGTCCTCGCGGGAGAGCACGTAGCGGTAGAGGGACGCCGCCCCGGTGCCGAGGGCGGCCGCGACCCGGCGCATGGTGACGGCGTCCAGCCCGTCGGCGTCGGCCACCGCCACCGCCGCGGCGGTGATCTGCGCCCTGCTCAGCTCGCCGGGGCGCCCGGTCGGCGCCTGCTCCGGGCGCAGCCAGACCGGGTCCTCGCGTCGTCCTGCGACCACCGCACCTCCTCGCTCGCGAACACCGTACTCGAAGGGGTACGGTCCTTGGTGCGAACACCGTTCTCGAAGGAGGCGCTGTGATGACGCGGTACGCCCGCAACGGTGACGTCTCGATCGCCTGGTCCGAGCCCGTCGGCCGCGGCGACCCGCTCCTGCTCTGCATGGGCCTCGGCGTCTCGAGGTCCTGGTGGCCCGACGGCCTCGTCGCCGCCCTCGCGGCGCGGGGCTTCGCGGTGGCGTCCTTCGACCTGCGGGACGCGGGGGAGTCCACCCGCTTCCCGGACGTCTCGGGGCGCGACCCGTTCACCGCCCTGGTCCGGCCCAGGGCGGCCTACGCGGCCGAGGACCTCACCGACGACGCCGTCGCCGTGCTGGACGCCCTGGGCTGGCCCGCCGCGCACCTGCTCGGGCACTCCATGGGCGGGGTGATCGCCCAGCGCGCCGCCCTGCGCCACCCGTCGCGGGTGCTGAGCGTCACCTCGTCGGCCGCCCTGCCCAGCGACGCGCAGGGCGTGCGCGCCCTGCGGCACGTGCGCCCCGGCTTCCTCGCCCGCCTCGCGCGCACCCGCTTCCCCGACGGCCCCGGTGCCGACGTCGCGGCCGCCCTGCTGCTGGCCCGGGCGCTGGCCGGGCCGGGGCACCCCCTCGACGAGGACGCCGTGCGCACCCGGGTCGAGCGGAACCTCGCCGCCGGCGTGCCGAGCGGTGTGCGCGACACCGCCGCGCAGAGCCGGCAGACCGCCGCCCGCTGGTCGGGCCCGCGCCTGCGGGAGCTGCGGGTGCCGCTGCTCGTGCTGCACGGCACCCACGACCCGCTGGTGCGCGTCTCCGTCGCGCTGGCCACCGCCGCCGCCGTGCCCGGCGCGCTGCTGGACCTGGTGCCCGGTGTGGGCCACGACCTGCCCGAGCCGGTGTGGCCGCGCGTCGCGGACCTGGTGCGCGAGGTCGCC
>NZ_BAABIL010000614.1:0-4604 GCF_039542765.1 Kineococcus glutinatus | reverse complement strand
CCCCGGCGCGCGACCTCCCGCGCAGCGGCCACCGCGGCCCGCGGTGCGGCGGGGGGCGCGCGCGGCGGCCGGGCGGCTGCACCGCGGCGTGCTCGCCACCCTGACCGGGTACGCGCGCCTGCTGCGCGACCGCCGGTTCCTGCCCTTCGCGCTGATGCCGGGGCTGTCGCTGGCCGTCGTGGTCTGCTACGTGGCCGTCTCGCCGTTCGTGCTGCAGGAGGTGCACGGGCTGAGCCCGCAGGAGTTCGCGGTCGTCTTCGCCTGCAACGGCGTGGCGCTCGTCGGCGGCTCCCAGCTCAACGCCGCCCTCGTCGCCCGCGTCGCGCCGGTGGCGGTGCTGCGGGTGGCGGTGCCGCTGACGGCGGTGGTGTCCGCGGCCCTGCTCGCGGTGGTGCTCACCGGTGCCGGCGGCCTGCCCGGGCTGCTGGTCGTGCTCTGGCTGCTGCTGGCCGCCGGGGGCCTGGTGCCGCCCAACGCGGTCACGCTGGCGCTGGCCGAGCAGGGGCGCACCGCCGGGGCGGCGGCCGCGGTCGTCTCGGCCACCCAGCACGGCCTGGCCGGTCTCGTCGGCATCGTCGCCGCGGCCCTGGGCGGCGACGCCCGGGCGCTGGCCGTGGTCGTGCTGGCCGCCACCTGCGCCTCGACGGTGCTGCTCGTGCTCGGCCTGCGCGTGCGGCGGCCGGCCGTCGCGTAACCTGCGCCCGCCCGCACCCGGCCGCGGGCGCGCGGATGCGGAGCGGACACGGAGCGGACACGGAGGAGGCGCGGATGTCGCTGGCGGAGCTGGTGGGCAGCGGGCTGCTCGCACCCGGCGCGGAGCTGGAGCGCGTCGCCACCGGCGCCACGTGGGCGGAGGGCCCGGTGTGGTTGCCCGAGCGGCGCGCGGTGTGGTTCAGCGACATCCCCGGCGACCGCATCCTGCAGTTCGACGAGGCCACCGGTGCGCTGAGCACCCACCGCGCGGGTGTGGAGTTCACCAACGGCCGCACCCTCGACCTCGACGGCGCCGTCGTGCAGTGCTCCCACGGCCGGCGCGCGGTGGAGCGCGAGCGCGACGGGGAGGTGACCGTGCTGGCCGAGCGCTGGAACGGGGTGCGGTTCAACTCGCCCAACGACGTCGTCGTGAAGTCCGACGGCACGATCTGGTTCACCGACCCCTCCTACGGCATCTCCAAGCCCCAGGAGGGCCACCCGGGGGAGACCGAGTACGGCGACCACTACGTCTTCCGCCTCGACCCGGCCACCGGGCGCGTCGACCCCGTCGTCATCGACGTGGAGATGCCCAACGGGCTGGCGTTCTCCCCGGACGAGTCCGTCCTCTACGTCGCCGACTCCTCCCTCGCCCCGCCGACGGGGGTGCGCGACCCCGCCCGCCCCGCCGGGCACGCCATCCACGCCTACGACGTCGTCGGGGGCCGCCACGCCAAGAACGGCCGCACGTTCGCGGTGGTGGACCCCGGCCTGCCCGACGGGTTCCGCGTCGACGTCGCCGGCAACGTGTGGACCTCCAGCGCCGACGCCGTGCAGGTGTTCACCGCCGCCGGGGAGCTGCTGGGCCGCATCGAGGTGCCCGAGGTCGTCGCGAACCTCTGTTTCGGCGGGGCGGACTTCCGCACCCTCTACGTCACCGCGACCACGAGCCTGTACCGGATCCGCACGAACACCACCGGCGCCCCGGCGGCCAGCGCCCGGGCCAGACCCCGGCGGCGCCGCGGACCGTCGAGCGGAACGGGTGGGCGGGGTAGACCCCGAGGACCCGCACGTCGGTGGTGAAGAACTCCAGCTCCGCCAGCGCGCGCGCCAGCGGCGGGTCGGACGGGTGGCCCTCCACGTCCACGAGGAACTGCGTCGCGGCGAACCCCGCGCCGACCATGTAGCTCTCCAGCCGCGTCATGTTCGTGCCGTTGGTCGCGAAACCCCCCAGCGCCTTGTAGAGCGCGGAGGGCACGTTGCGCACCTGGAACACCAGGGTGGTGAGGACCTGGCCGGGCAGGTCCTCGCGCGCGGGCGGTTCGGGGGCGTCGGCCAGCACGACGAAGCGGGTGGTGTTCGTCGGGTCGTCCTCCACCCCGGAGGCCAGGACCTGCAGGCCGTACAGCTGCGCGCACGGCGGCGGCGCCAGCGACGCCCGCGCGGGATCGGCCCACCGGGCCACCGCGCGGGCCGAGCCGGCCGTGTCGCCGGCGATGACGGGGCT
Source organism: Kineococcus glutinatus (assembly GCF_039542765.1). Taxonomy (NCBI): domain Bacteria; kingdom Bacillati; phylum Actinomycetota; class Actinomycetes; order Kineosporiales; family Kineosporiaceae; genus Kineococcus; species Kineococcus glutinatus. Next base: position 2,407 of record NZ_BAABIL010000614.1, on the reverse strand, counting down.
GAGGCGGTGCTCGCGCAGGAAACCGCGGCACTGCCCCAGCGCGTGCACGTGGCTGTGCGCCTCCCGCACGTCCTCCAGCCGGCTGCCGGGCACCCCGAGCAGGTCGAAGCGGATGCGCAGGAAGTGCTCGCCGACGATGCGCAGGTGCGTCTCGGGCAGGAGCAGGTGGATGTCGGCGACCCGCCCGGCGAGGGAGTTCTCGATGGGGATCATCGCCCGCTGCGCGCGGCCGGTGACGACCTCGGCGAAGGCGTCCTCGAAACTCGCGCAGGGCAGCGCCTCCCACCCCGGGAACACCTCCGTGCACGCGATGTGGGAGTTCGACCCGGGTTCCCCCTGGTAGGCGATCGCGCTCACGCCCCGAGCGTGCCACGACCGCCGGTGCCGACCGGCACCGGCCCCGGGTCGGACGCCGTCGTGCGCGGCGCTCGGCCCGGCCGGCAGCCGCAGGAGGTGCGGTGCCGCAGCGCGGGCACGACCCGCTCCGCGCGCGCCGGCAGCGCGGGGTCGGCGATGCGCTCGAGCATCATCGCCACCGCCCGCGCCCCCATCCGCGGCACGTCCTGCGCGATGGCGGTCAGCCGCGGCTCGAAGAGGTCCGACCACTCGAAGTCGTCGTAGCAGGCGAGCGCGACGTCGTCGGGGACCCGCAGGCCGAGGTCGCGCAGCGCGCGCATCGTGCCGATCGTCATGGCGTTGTTGCCGACGACCACGGCGCTGGGGCGCCCGGCCCGCGCGAACAGCGCGGCCACGGCCTCGGCCGCCCGCCCCGGCTCGCTGCCGCCCGCCACGACGAGCGCGGGGTCGTCGTCGAGGCCGCGCTCGGCGACGGTGCGCCGGTACCCGGCGAGGCGCTCGGCGCTGGAGTGCAGCCCGGGCATGCCGACGACCATCGCGACGCGGGTGTGCCCGATGTCGGCGAGGTGTCCCGCCAGGGCCGCCGTCGCCTCGACGTTCTCCGGGGCGATCTGGTCCAGGCCGTCGTCGGTGAAGCGGTCCACGAGCACGGTGGGCACCCCGGCGGCGCGCAGCAGCGGCAGGGCCCGCTCACCGGCGTGCGGGGAGGGGGCCAGCAGCACGCCGTCGACGCGGCGGTCGGCGAGCTCCTGCACGACCCGCAGCTCCTGCTCGGCGTCGTCGTGGGTGTCGCCGAGCAGCAGCGTGTAGCCGGCGGCGCGGGCGGCGGACTCCACGGCCCGCACGAGGTCGGCGAAGTGCGGGTTGGCGCTGATGGAGCTGGCCAGGCCCAGGGTCGTCGTGCTGGAGGTGGCCAGCGAGCGGGCGAGGGCGTTGTGCCGGTAGCCGGTCTGGGCGATGGCGCGCAGCACCGCCTCGCGGGTGCCGTCGCTGACGGGGCGGGTGCCGTTGACGACGTGGGAGACGGTGGAGGCGTTGACGCCCGCCAGCCGGGCCACGTCCGCCATCCTCACCACCGGCACCCCGCTGCTCGCACGGCGTCATGGTGGTGCACCGGCAAGCGCTTGCGCAAGCGCTTGTCAGTGCCTAGGCTCGCGGAGCGCCCGATGCTCCACCGGGCACGGCCCGCACCGCCCACCACCCGGCCCGGCTCCACCGTGCAGGAGGCCCCGTGATCACCGTGCTCGGCGAGAGCCTGGTCGACGTCGTGCGCTCGGCCGACGGGCGGGTGCGGCGCCACCCCGGCGGCAGCCCCGCCAACGTCGCCGTCGGCCTGGCCCGCCTCGGCCACGGCGTGCGGCTGCGCACCGCCTTCGGTGACGACGCCGACGGCGCCCTGCTCGCCGCGGCGTTCGAGCGCGACGGGGTGCAGGTGCTGCGCGCGGTGACCGCCGCCACCAGCACCGCCACCGCCCACCTGGACGCCACCGGTGCCGCCGGCTACGAGTTCTCCCTGCTGCCGGACCCGGACCCGCAGCTGCCGGCGGAGCTGGGGGAGTGCCTGCACACCGGTTCCCTCGCCGCGCTGGTCCCCGCCGCGGCCGAGCGCAGCGCCGCGCTGCTGCGCGCCGCCCGCGGCCGGGCGGCCGTCTCCTTCGACCCCAACTGCCGCCCCGCCCTCATGGGCGAGCCCGCGGACGTGCGCGCGCGGGTGGCCGAGCACGTGGCCGCCAGCGACGTCGTCAAGGCCAGCGCCGAGGACGTGGCGTGGCTGCACCCGGGGGAGGACGTGCGGGCCGTCGCGCGCCGCTGGGCCGGGCTCGGCCCCGCCCTCGTCGTCGTCACCGACGGCGGCGCCGGCTGCACCGCCGTCGCCGCGGCCGGGGAGGTGGCCGTGCCTGCGCTGCCCGTGGCCGTCGCCGACACCGTCGGGGCGGGGGACTCCTTCACCTCCGCCCTGCTCGACGCCCTCAGCCGCCGCGGTGCGCTCGGCGCGGACAGCCGGGAGCGGATCGCGCGGCTGGACGCGGCGGAGATCGCCGACGTGCTG
>NZ_BAABIL010000613.1:0-2161 GCF_039542765.1 Kineococcus glutinatus | reverse complement strand
CCGGGTTCGGGCGCTCCGACAGGGCCTGTGGAGCGCCCGAACCCGGAGATGGGCGCCGGGGAGCCGCGAGCACCCGCGCGCCGGTGGGACCATGGCGCACGTGCCCACGCCCTCCGCCCCCCGCACGCAGGCCCCCGCGGACGCCCCCGCCGACCTCGGCGCCCCCGCGCTCGGCCCCCTCGACGGCCGCTACCGCGCGAGCGTCGCCCCGCTGGCCGAGCACCTGTCCGAGGCCGCGCTGAACCGCCGCCGCATCCACGTCGAGGTCGAGTGGCTCGTCCACCTCGGCACCCGCGACGTCGTGCCCGGGGTGCGCCGCCTCACCGGCGAGGAGATCGCCCTGCTGCGGCGGCTGCCGGTGGGCTTCGACGCCGCCGCCGTCGCGGAGCTGGCCGAGATCGAGCGGGAGACGGTGCACGACGTCAAGGCCGTCGAGTACTGGGTCAAGCGTCGGCTGGCGGGCACCTCGCTGGAGGACGTCGCCGAGCTCGTCCACCTGTTCTGCACCAGCGAGGACGTCAACAACCTCTCCTACGCGCTGATGGTGCGCGACGCGGTGCAGCAGGTGTGGTTGCCGGCCGCGCACGCGGTCGCCGACGACGTGGCGCGGATGGCCCGCGAGCTGCGCGAGCTGCCGATGCTGGCCCGCACCCACGGGCAGCCGGCGACCCCGACGACGCTGGGCAAGGAGCTGGCGGTGCTCGCGCACCGGCTGCGCCGGCAGCTGGCGCGGGTGGACGCCGCGGAGTTCCTCGGCAAGTTCAACGGCGCCACCGGCACCTACGCCGCGCACGCCACCGCGGTGCCCGGCACGGACTGGCCGGCGGTGTCGCGGGAGTTCGTCACGGGCCTGGGCCTGACGTGGAACCCGCTGACCACGCAGATCGAGTCCCACGACTGGCAGGCGGAGCTGTACGCCGACGTCGCCCGGTTCGGCCGGGTGCTGCACAACCTCTGCACCGACGTGTGGACGTACATCTCCTACGGCTACTTCGCACAGGTGCGCGGTCAGGGCACGGTCGGTTCGTCCACGATGCCGCACAAGGTGAACCCGATCCGGTTCGAGAACGCCGAGGCGAACCTGGAGGTGTCGCAGGCGTTGTTCCGGGTGCTGGAGGAGACGCTGACGACGTCCCGGCTGCAGCGGGACCTGACCGACTCCTCGATGCAGCGCAACATCGGGGTGGCGTTCGGGCACTCGCTGCTGGCGCTGGAGAACGTCCGCAAGGGCCTGGCGGGTCTGGACGCGAACCCCGCGGCGCTGGCCGCGGACCTGGACGCGACGTGGGAGGTGCTGGGCGAGGCGGTGCAGTCGGTGATGCGGGTGCACGGGCTGCCCAACCCGTACGAGCGGCTGAAGGACCTGACGCGCGGGCGGCGGGTGGACGCCGCGGCGATGCGGGAGTTCGTGGCGGGTCTGGGGTTGCCGGCCGCGGAGGCGGAGCGGCTGGCGGCGCTGACCCCGGGGTCGTACACGGGCGTGGCGGCGCAGCTCGTCGACGTCCTCGACCAGCGCTCCTGAGGTGCGCGCCCTCGTCGTCGAGGAGTTCGGCGCCCCGCTGCGGCCGAGCACGGTGCCGGACCCGGTGCCGCCGCCGCACGGCGCGGTGGTGCGGGTGGCGGCGACGGGGGTGTGCCGCAGCGACTGGCACGCCTGGCAGGGTCACGACCCGGACGTGGTGCTGCCGCACGTGCCCGGGCACGAGCTGGCCGGTGAGGTGGTGGCGGTCGGTGCGGACGTGCGCGGCTGGCGGCCGGGGGACCGGGTGACGGCGCCGTTCGTGAACGCGTGCGGCTCGTGCGCGCAGTGCGCGGCGGGCCAGCAGCAGGTGTGCGGGCGGCAGCGGCAGCCGGGGTTCACGCACTGGGGTTCGTTCGCGGAGCTGGTGGTGCTGGAGCACGCCGACGTGAACCTGGTGCGGTTGCCGGGGTCGATGGCGCCGGCGACGGCGGCGGCGCTGGGCTGCCGGGTGGCGACGGCGTTCCGGGCGGTGCTGGACGTGGGTGCGGTGCGCCCCGGGGAGTGGCTGGCGGTGCACGGCTGCGGCGGGGTGGGGTTGTCGGCGGTGGCCCTGGGCGTGGCGGCCGGTGCCCGGGTGGTGGCGCTGTCCGACGTGCGCCTGACGCTGCGGCACGGCGAGGTCCTCGCCCTCGTCGGCGA
>NZ_BAABIL010000612.1:0-876 GCF_039542765.1 Kineococcus glutinatus | reverse complement strand
GCCGTGGCCCTGCTGCCCGCCGACCTGCAGCGGGCGGCCTCCCCGCTGGAGCTGGTGCGGCTGACCGCCGAGCGGCTGCGCGCCGCCGCCCCCCGCCGCGGCCTGGTGCTGCTCGTCGACGACGCCCACCTGCTCGACGCCGCCTCCACCGCGCTCGTCGCGCACGTGGTGCGGTCCGGCGCGGCGCGGGTGCTGCTCGTCGCGGCGGAGGACGCCGTGCCCGACGCGCTGGCGCCGCTGGTGGAGGAGGGCCCGTGCGAGCGGGTGCGGGTGGAGCCGCTCGGGCCGCAGGAGCTGGCGGCGCTGTGCGCGGCCGTGCTGGGGGCGCCGGTGGAGGGCGCGACGCTGCACCGGCTGGCGCGGCTGTCCGGCGGCAACCTGCTGTACCTGCAGGAGCTGCTGGCGGCGTGGCGCGAGGACGGCACCCTGGTGCTGGAGCAGGGCATGTGGCGGGCGGCGGGGACGCGGGCGCGGGGGCGGCGGCTGGCGCAGGTGGTGGAGCGCCGGTTCGCGCGGCTGGACCCGGCGCTGCGGGAGGTCGTGGAGCTGACCGCGCTGGCCGGTACCGCGGAGGTCGCGCTGCTGGAGGGGCTGGCCGGGGTGGAGGCGGTGCTCGCCGCGGAGCGGGCGCGGCTGCTGCTGCTGGCCGAGGACGGGCACCGGCTGCGGGCGCGGCTGCCCCACCCCCTCTACGCGCAGGTGCTGCGGGAGTCGATGCCGCGGCTCGCCGCGCGGCTGCACCGCCGGGCCCTGGCCGCGGCCCTGGAGGGCACCGGCTGCCGCCGCCGCGACGACCTGCTGCTGCTGGCGGCGCTGCTGCTGGACGCCGGGGACGTGCCCGGCGAGCAGGTGCTGCTGGCCGCAGCAGGTCGTCGC
>NZ_BAABIL010000611.1:0-542 GCF_039542765.1 Kineococcus glutinatus | reverse complement strand
GGAGGTGTTGGACTGCTCGCCGCGCGTGATGCGGCTGCGGGTGCCGGCGGGCACGGGCAGCGCGCCGGCGGGCGCCACGCCGTGCAGCGACGGCACGCCGAGCGTCCCGGCGCCGCCGCCGGTGCTGACCAGGTGCAGCAGGGCCCGCACGAAGGCGGGGTCGTGCGGGCCGTCGTGCACGCGGCCGAGGCCCGCCAGCTCGCCCACGACGGCGTGCTCCAGCTCCGGGACGGGGGACGGGCGCACGGTGAGCGGGACCTGGTAGGTGGCCTCCTCCCCGTCGCCGGTGCGGGTCGAGACCACGGCGAGCAGGACGTGGACGTCCTCCTCGCCGGCCGGGCCCTCGGGTGGGGAGGAGGGCGCCGCGGCCAGCGGGACGAGCCCGACGCCGGTGACGGTGACGTCGGTGCCCTTGTGCGCGAACCAGCGCTGTCGCGGCAGCCACGGCTCGAGCAGCGCGGTGAGGGCGCCGGCGGGCACGGGACCGGCCGCGCCGGCGGCGGACGGGGGACCGGCGGCGCCGGCGGCGGGCGGGGTGCTCG
>NZ_BAABIL010000610.1:0-963 GCF_039542765.1 Kineococcus glutinatus | reverse complement strand
CTGGCTGCGCGAGAGCGCCCCGCAGGCCCTGCCGCGGGTGCGGCTGGACCCCGCCGACCCGGGCGACGGGCACCCCGGGGCCCGCCGCGAGGGGCGGCGGGTGGACGGCACGGGCGTCGTGCCGGCGCAGTCGCGCGCCGGGCGGGGCGCACCTCGGCCGTGAGCCGGCTGTGAGCCGGGTGTCAACCGGGTGTGAGGCAGGTCTCACCGCGTTCGCGCTTGAGTGCCCCGGTGAACCAGCCCGATGGACAGGCACGTGCTTGCTTACACCTTCATCGACTTCCTCGGCCTCACCGCCGCCGCCATCGGCGTCGTCACCGGCGTCCCCCAGGTCCTGCGGCTGCTGCGCAACCCCGACGCCTCCGGCGTCTCCGCCGCCTCCAGCCTGCTCGGCGTGCTCTCGTCGGGCTCCTGGCTGCTCTACGGGCTGCTGCTGCTCGACCCCGCCCAGCTCGTCGCCAACGTGCCGGGCCTGGCCGCGGCGCTGGTCACGGCGGTGCTGGCCTACCACCGCCTCGGCGCCCGCCAGCTGCACGGCCAGCTGCTGACCGCCGGCTACGCCGCGCTGCTCGCCGGGGTGTGGGTGCTGGCCGGGGCCTCCGGGGTGGGGGCGGCCGCCACGGTCGTCTCGCTGGTGAAGATGGCCCCGCAGATCCGCCTGGTGCTGCGCGGCGGGTCGCTGGCCGGCCTGGCACCGGCCACGTTCGCGCTGGCCACCGCCGCCGCCGTGCTGTGGACGGTCTACGGCGCGGCGCAGGGTCAGGTCTCGGTCGTCGTGTGCTCCGCGCTCAGCGCGCTGATGTCCGGTTTCGTGCTGGTGCGCCGCTGCCCGCCGCGCGTCGTGGTGCGCGCCCTGCACGCCGGCCGCTGGGGCACCCCGGGCCAGCTGCTGGTCCGGCCGGTGCTGGCGCTGCTGCTCAACAGCGTGCTCAGCAAGCGGGTCCGGGTGACGGTGCAGTCGAT
>NZ_BAABIL010000609.1:0-2650 GCF_039542765.1 Kineococcus glutinatus | reverse complement strand
AGGAGGCGCTGCGCCGGGCCGAGGGCGCCGCGCTGGAGGCCCGACCGGACCTGCGCGTGCAGGTGGAGCTGCGGTTCGGGGCGGTCGTGCCCGCGCTGCGCGAGGCCCTGGCCGGCGGGCGCCTGCTGGCGCTGGGCAGCCGCGGCCTGGGCGAGGAGTGGGCCTGGTTCCTCGGCACCTCCAGCGGTGAGCTGGCCGCCACCGCCCCGTGCCCGGTGCTGCTGGCCGGGCGGTGGGCGCAGCCGGCGCCGCGCCCGGAGGGGCCGCGGGTGGTCGTGGCCGCGCTGGGTGGCACCGGGACGGACGAGGCGGTGCTGGCGGCCGCCTCGGCCTGGGCGCTGCGCGGCGACGCCCAGCTCCACGTCCTGCACAGCAGGCCGCAGCGGTCCGGGCGGCCGTTCCTCGTGGACGTCCCGCACCCGCGGGCGGGCCTGGTGACGACGGTGTCGCGCAAACCGCCCGTCGAGGCCGTGCTGACCGCCGCGGCGGAGGCCGACCTGCTGGTGATGGGCACCTCCGGCCGCGCGGCCCTGACCGGGCTGGCGCCGGAGCCGGTGGCCGTCCCCGTCCTCGCCTCCGCGCCCTGCCCGGTGCTCGTGGTGCCCCCGGCGGCCGCGGGCGCCTGCGCCCGCTGACGACCGCCCGACGGGTCCCGGCCGCGGTCCCGCCGTCCCTCAGCGCGGCAGCGGCGCCCCGCCCGGCTCGCCGAAGGTGCGCCGGTACGCCGACGGCGAGGTGCCCGTCTCCCGCCGCAGGTGCAGGCGCAGGTTGTCGGCGGTGCCGAGCCCGCAGCGGTGCGCCACGTCCGCCAGCAGCAGGTCCGGGCACGTCTCCAGCAGCAGGCGGGCGCGCTGCAGCCGCTGCGCCAGCAGCCAGCGCAGCGGTGTGGTGCCCGTCTCCGCCGCCCAGCGCCGCGCGAGGGTGCGGGTGGAGACGTGGGCGTGGGCGGCGAGGTCGGCCACGGCGAGCGGGCGGTCGAGGTGCTCCAGCGCCCACTGCCGCGTGCCGGTCAGGGAGCTGCCCGACTCCGCCGGCAGCGGGGCGTGCAGGTACTGCGCCTGGCCGCCCTCGCGGTGCGGCGCCACGACGACCCGGCGCGCCACGGCGGTCGCGGCGGCCGCGCCGTGGTCGGTGCGGATGACGTGCAGGCACAGGTCGATGCCGGCGGCCACCCCCGCGGAGGTCAGGACCGGGCCGGAGTCCACGAACAGCACCGCGGGGTCGACGTCCACCGCCGGGTGCGCGGCGGCCAGCTCGGCGGCGTGCATCCAGTGCGTCGTGGCGCGCCGCCCGTCGAGCAGGCCGGCGGCGGCGAGGGCGAACGCGCCGGTGCAGATCGACATGACCCGCGCGCCCCGTTCCGCGGCGGCGGTGAGGGCCCGCAGCACCCGCGGCGGTGGCGGCACCGAGTGCGGGGCGAAACCCGGCACGACGACGGTGTCCGCCGACGCCAGCGCCTCCGGCCCGGCCGCGGCCGTCACGGGGAAACCCGCCGTCGTGGGGACCGGGCCGCGCCGGGCGCCGGCGAGGACGACCTCGTAGGGCAGGGCGTCGCGGTAGCCGAACAGCTGTGCCGGGATCGCCACGTCGAGGGTGACGACATCGGCCAGCGCGAGGACGACGACGCGGTGCACGCCCGCGACCCTACCCCGCGCACCGTGGCAGGATCCTCCGCGACCGTGGCTCTCCTGCCACTGGGCGGCGACCGCGCCGGGCGCCAGGATCGACGGCATGAGAGCAGAGATCGTCGTGTTCGACGGGTTCGAGGACCTCGACGCCACCGGCCCGCTGAACGTCCTGGGCATCGCCGGTTTCGACGTCGGCCTCGTCACCGCCGCGCCGCGGGACCTCGTCGTCTCGGCGCTGGGCACCCGGGTCGTGCCCGCCGGGACGCTGTCGGGCGCCGCGGACGTGGTCGTCGTGCCCGGCGGCGGCTGGCTGGACCGCGGCGGTGCCGGGGCGTGGGCCGAGGCGCAGCGCGGGGAGCTGCCCCGCGCCCTCGCCGGTGCTGCCGCCGGTGGTGCGGTGCTGGCGTCGGTGTGCACCGGGGCCCTGCTGCTCGGCGCGGCGGGCCTGCTGGAGGACCGCCCGGCGGTGACGAACGCCGCCGCCCTCGACGACCTGGCCGCCACCGGCGCGCTCGTGGACGCCGCCGCCCGCGTCGTCGACGACGGCGCGATCGTCACCAGCGGCGGCCTCACCGCGGGCATCGACCTCGCCCTGCGCCTCGTGGAGCGGTTCTGCGGGGCGGTGCGCGCCCGCGAGGTCGCCCGCGAGCTGGAGTACCCCGGCGTCGGGGGGGTGCGCCGCCCGCTCGCGGAGTCGCCCGACGTGTTGGCCGCCGTCGCGGAGCTGTAGTTCCCGCGAACAGGTAGCTGCACCACGGCCTGCGCAGCTACCTGTTCGCGCGCCTCGCCGCTGCCGGCCGGGGGTGGCGCGCCGGGGAGGAGTTCGACGACGAGGTGCTGTTCGCCGCGTGCGTCCTGCACGACCTCGGCCTCACCGCTGCCGGCATCGGAACCCGCTCCGAGGTCGACGGCGCCGTCGCCGCCGCGATCCACGCGGCGCCGCCCCGCCTGGGGTTCGCGCCGCGGGACGGTGGGTGTGCCGAGGCGGGCGCCCGGCCGTGAGCGGCGCGCCCGCGCGGCCC
>NZ_BAABIL010000608.1:0-4496 GCF_039542765.1 Kineococcus glutinatus | reverse complement strand
CGCGGCCGCGTCCAGCCCCCTGCGCCGCACGGTCCTCACGGGCCCGGCCCCCCCGGCCCCGCCCCGCCCGTCCCGGCCAGGGCGTGGGCGCGGTAGGCGGCCACCACGGCCGCGGCGGGACCGTCGGCGACCACCCGCCCGGCGTCGATCCACAGCGCCCGCTCGGCGGCGGCGGCCAGCTCCAGGTGGTGGGTGGCGACGACGAGCTGGGCCGGCTGGGCCAGCAGCAGCGCCGCCACCCGCGCGCCGTGGCGCAGGTCCAGCAGGGTGGTCGGCTCGTCGCACACCAGCACCGCCGGCCCGGTGGCCAGCACCGCCGTCAGCGCCAGCAGCTGCCGCTGCCCGGAGGAGAGGGTGCGCACGCTGACGTCGGCGTGGTCCTGCAGGCCGTGCTCGGCCAGCAGCTGCAGCGCCCGCGCCCGCCGCTGCCGCGCCGGCACCCCCGCCCGGCGCAGCGACAGCTCCACGTCCTCGGCGGGGGTGGGCATGACCAGCTGCGCGTCGGGGTCGGTGAAGACGAACCCCACCTGCCGGCGCACCCGGTCCAGGTGGCGCTCCACGTGCACCCCGTCCACGCTCACGGCGCCGGCCGAGGGCAGGACCAGGCCGTTGAGCAGGCGCACGAACGTGGACTTGCCCGAGCCGTTGGCGCCCACGACGGCGATGCGGCGCTCGGCCAGCTCCAGGTCCAGCTCGTGCAGCACGGTGCGCTCGCCGGCGGCCACCCGCACCCCCTCCAGGCGGATCACCGCCGGTGCGCGCCCACCAGCTGGGGGAAGGCGCGCCGGGCGGGGGCGGCCACCAGCACCGCCACGACCACCTTGACCAGGTCGCCGGGCACGTAGAGGGCGACCGAGGCCGCGGCGGCGGCCGCGCCGAGGCCGGCGTTGACGCAGATGCCGGCCACCCCGCCGGCGTAGACCACGCCGATGCCGCCCAGCAGGCACCCGGCGCCCAGCGCCACGACGTCGCCGCGCCCGCCGCGCCCCAGCCGCGCCAGCGCCCCGACGACGAGCGCGGCCAGGGGGTAGGAGAGCAGGAAGCCCGCCGAGGGGGCCGCCAGCACCCCCAGGCCACCGGCGCCGCCGGCGAAGACGGGCAGGCCCGCCAGGCCCAGCACGAGGTAGGTGGCGGCCGCGGCGGCACCGCGCCAGGGCCCCAGCACCGCACCGCACAGCATGATCCCCAGCGTCTGCAGGGTGATGGGCACCCCCACCGGGCCCACGGGCACGGCCGGGGCCAGCGCCAGGGCGCAGACCAGGGCGGCGAAGACGGCCACCAGCGCCACGTCGGTGGAGCGGCTGCGGGGCCGGCGCAGCGCCCCCGGGGTCTGCTGCGCGGACGCGGAGCGGCGCAGCGCACCGGAGCGCGGGGATGGGGTCATGGCCCGGCAACCTAGCGGAGCGCGCCCGCGCCCGGCCCCACCCCGGCCCCACCCCGGCCGCCCGCGCACCGCGGGCGGCGGGGCGGGGGGCGCGCAGCGCCTACCATGGGGAAACGTGATGCCCTCGTGATCCCCGGCCCCTCATGATCGTCGCCTCGGACGTCGAGCTGCGCGCCGGTGCCCGCCTGCTCATGGAGCACGTGACCTTCCGCGTCGCGCCCGGTGACCGCATCGGCCTGGTGGGCCGCAACGGCGCCGGCAAGACCACCCTGACGAAGGTGCTCGCCGGGGAGGCGGCGCCGGCGTCGGGGTCGGTGACGCGCGCGGGCGAGATCGGCTACCTGCCCCAGGACCCGCGCGCGGGGGACCCGGAGATGCTGGCCAAGGACCGCATCCTGTCCGCGCGCGCGCTGGACGACATCATCCGCAAGCTGCGCCGCGCGGAGGAGGAGATGGCCTCCGACGACGAGCGGGTGCGGGAGCGGGCGATGGACCGCTACGCCAAGCTCGACGCCCGCTTCGTCGCCTCCGGCGGCTACACCGCCGAGAGCGAGGCCGGGCGCATCTGCGCCAACCTCAACCTGCCCGAGCGGGTGCTGGAGCAGCCCCTCAAGACGCTCTCGGGCGGGCAGCGCCGGCGCGTGGAGCTGGCGCGGATCCTGTTCTCCACCGCCGAGACGCTGCTGCTGGACGAGCCCACCAACCACCTCGACGCCGACTCCATCGTGTGGCTGCGCGAGTACCTGCGCGGCTACGCCGGCGGCCTGGTCGTCATCAGCCACGACGTGGACCTGCTCGACGCGGTGATCAACCGCGTCCTCTACCTCGACGCCAACCGCTCGGCCGTCGACATCTACAACGTCGGCTGGAAGGCCTACCTCAAGCAGCGCGAGACCGACGAGAAGCGCCGCCAGCGCGAGCGGGCCAACGCGGAGAAGAAGGCCGCCACGCTCATGGCGCAGGCGGACAAGATGCGCGCCAAGGCCACCAAGGCCGTCGCGGCGCAGAACATGGCCCGGCGCGCGGAGAAGCTGGTGGGTTCCCTGGAGCAGGTGCGGGCGGTGGACCGGGTCGCCAAGCTGCGCTTCCCCAAGCCCTCCCCGTGCGGGCGGACACCGCTGACGGCCAGCGGGCTGTCGAAGTCCTACGGCTCCCTGGAGATCTTCACCGGTGTGGACCTGGCCATCGACCGCGGCAGCCGCGTCGTCGTCCTGGGCCTCAACGGCGCCGGCAAGACGACGCTGCTGCGGATGCTGGGCGGGGTGGAGCGCCCGGACTCCGGGGAGGTCGTGCCCGGCCACGGCCTGAAGATCGGCTACTACGCGCAGGAGCACGAGACGCTGGACACCTCCCGCACCGTGCTGGAGAACATGCGCAGCGCCGCCCCGGACCTCGACGACACCGAGGTGCGCAAGGTGCTGGGCTCGTTCCTGTTCTCCGGCGACGACGTGGACAAGCCGGCCGGGGTGCTCTCCGGCGGGGAGAAGACCCGCCTGGCCCTGGCCACCCTGGTGGTCTCGGCGGCCAACGTGCTGCTGCTGGACGAGCCCACCAACAACCTCGACCCCGCCAGCCGCGAGGAGATCCTGGGGGCGCTGTCCGGGTACGAGGGGGCCGTGGTGCTGGTCACCCACGACGAGGGCGCGGTGGAGGCCCTGGGCCCCGAGCGGGTCGTGCTGCTGCCCGACGGGGTGGAGGACCTCTGGAACGCCTCCTACGCCGAGCTCGTCGCCCTGGCCTGACCCCGCCGCCACCCGCCCCGCGGCGCCCGAGCGCCCGCCCCGCTGCGCCCGAGTGGCCGAGCGGGGCGGCGACGGTGACCATGGTGGGGGAGCGCGGACGAGGCGAAGGAGGAACTTCGTGACCGAGACGGTGAAGAAGGGCTCGCGGCTGACGGGTGTCGAACGGGAGACGCTCGCCGCCGAGCTCTCCCGCGGGTACGCCGAGGGCAAGAGCATCAGGGCGCTGGCGGAGGAGACGGGCCGCTCCTACGGGTTCGTGCACCGCATCCTCAGCGAGAGCGAGGTCTCCCTGCGCAGCCGCGGGGGCGCCACCCGGGGGCGCGCGCGCCCGTGAGCCGTGGCGGCCCGTCCCAGCGGCGGGACGGGCCGCGCGGTCCGGGTCCCGTCCGGGTCCGGCGCGGGCCCGCGCTCACAGCGAGCGGCTCAGGCCGCCGTCGACCGGCAGCGCGCACCCCGTGACGTAGGAGGCCGCCGGGGACAGCAGGAACACCGCCACCCGGGCCAGTTCGTCGGGAAAACCGCTGCGGCGCAGCGGGACGTCGGCCAGGTGCGCCGACTCGGGGCCCTCCTCGCCGGTGGGGTCGGTCTGCACGCGGCCGGCGAGCACGGCGTTGACCCGCACCCCGCGCGGGCCCAGCTCCTCGGCCATCGCCTTGGCCGTGTGCACCAGCCCGGCGTGCAGCCCGTTGCGGGTGCCGCCCTCGGCGCGGGGCTCGCGGGCCGCGGTGCCGGCCACCACCACGATGGAGGAGCCCTCCCCACCGGCCGCCCGGCCCATGGAGCGCACCAGCCGCAGCGGGCCGAGGAAGCCGGCCTCGAAGTCCTGCCGCCACACCCCGTCGGCGGTCGTCAGCACCTGCCCCGGGTCCCCCTCGCCGATGACGACGACACCGCCGTCCAGCCGCCCGAAACGCGCCACCGCCGCCGCCACCAGCCGCGTCTCGGTGCCCGGGTCGCCGATGTCGCCGGGGACGGCGATGACGCGGTCGGTACCGCCCACCTGTACCGCGGCCGCCGCCAGCTCGTCCTCGTCGCGCGCCGTCACCACCAGGCGGGTGTGCTCGTCGCTCAGCAGCCGTGCGCAGGCCAGCCCGAGGCTGCCGGTCGCGCCCGAGACGATGTACACGCGATCGGTCAGTCCCAGGTCCATGGGGTCATTGTTGCGTACAGTGGTCGCTGCGACACGCTGCATGACGGATGTGCTGTGCGACGACGACCGGGCGCCGACAGCGCCACCTGGTGCTCACCCCGTGCGGGAGCGCTCCACCTCGATGTCCTCGGCCTCCTCGTCACGGCTGCGCGCCGAGCGCCTCGGCCGGGGCCAGGGGGTTGATGCGCGTGGGGTCGCCCCCGAGGTCGGCGACGGCCTC
>NZ_BAABIL010000607.1:0-1213 GCF_039542765.1 Kineococcus glutinatus | reverse complement strand
CCCCTCGCCGCGGCGCTGCCGCAGGTGCGCGACGGCGACCCCGGCTGGACGTTCCGGGTCGTCCACGACCCCACCGCCCCGCGCCGGCCCGCGGCCGTGCTGCTGCTGTTCGCCGACGGGCCCGGCGGCGGGGAGCTGCTGCTCACCGAGCGCGCCGCCGGGCTGCGCAAGCACTCCGGACAGGTCGCCTTCCCCGGCGGCGGGGCCGACCCGGACGACGCCGGGCCCGCCGCCACCGCGCTGCGCGAGGCCGCCGAGGAGACCGGCCTGCTGCCCGCGGGCGTCGACGTGCTCGGCACCCTGCCCACCATCCACGTGCCCGTCAGCGGCTACGAGGTCACCCCCGTCGTGGCGTGGTGGCGCGAGCCGTGCCCGGTGTCCGTGGTGGACCCCGCCGAGGTGGCGCGCGTCGAGCGCGTGCCGCTGGCCGAGCTGACCGACCCGGCGCACCGCTTCCGCGTCCGCGCGCCCCACGGCTACGCGGGGCCGGCGTTCGCGGTGCGCGGCCTGCTCGTGTGGGGGTTCACCGCCGAGGTGCTGCACCGGGTGCTGGCGCTGGCCGGGCTGGAGCGCCCCTGGGACCCCTCGCGGGTGGTGCCGCTGGCCGAGGCGCTGGCACCGGCCCTCTCCCGCGCCGCCGCGGAGCCGCCGCCGTGAGCGGCTCCACCCTCCTGGACCTGGCCCTGCTGCTCGTGCTCGCCCTGCAGCTCGTCGCCGGGTACCGCGAGGGCCTGCTCGTGGGCGCCCTGAGCACCGCGGGGCTGCTGGCCGGGGCCGTGCTCGGCGTCGTGCTGGCGCCCCGGCTGCTGGCCGGGCTCGGCACGGGCACCACCCGCAGCCTCGCCGTGGTCGTCGCGGTGGTGCTGCTGGCGCTGCTGGGCCGGCTGCTGCTCGGCCTGACCGGCACGCTGCTGCGCCGCCGGGTGCGCTGGCGGCCCGTGCGGGTCCTCGACGCCCTCCTCGGCGCCACCGCCGGTGCCGTGGCCACCGCCCTCGTCATCTGGGTGGCCGCGGGTGCGCTGCGCAGCACCACCCTGGTGTCGGTGTCCGGCGCGGTGTCCGGCTCCCGGGTGATCTCCACCGTGGAGGCGGTGGTCCCGCCCTCGGCGTCGGGGTTGCTGGCCTCGCTGTGGTCCTCCGCGGAGAGCACCGGCTTCCCCCGCGTCTTCACCGCGCTGCGCGACGAGACGGTGCGCCCCGTGGACCCGCCGGC
>NZ_BAABIL010000606.1:0-3624 GCF_039542765.1 Kineococcus glutinatus | reverse complement strand
ACCCCGCCCCGCACGAGCGCGGCGGTGCTCGCGGTGTTGGCGGCCGCGCAGCTGGCCGCGGCCACCGACGCGGTGCGCCACACCGGAGCCACCGGCGCCAGGGTGCGCGGGTCGAGGACGTGGTGCAGCTCGCGGGTGCCCATCCGCCACCGCCGCGACAGGGTGCTGGAGGTCGCCAGCGCCGCGCCCGGTGGGAGGGCGACGACGCTGGCCGGCTCCTGCGGGCCGTCGCTGACGAGCACGTCCCACCAGCCGCCGGGGGCCGGCCCGGCGGTGGCGATGTCACCGCCCAGGGACACCAGCACCCCGCACCCGAGCGCCTCGTGCACCGCCGCGGCGCAGCGGTCGGCGGCCACCGCCTTGGCCGTGGCGCCGAGGTCCAGCCGGGTGCCCGGCGGCAGGGTCAGCTCCCGCCCGCGCAGCCGGACCGCCCGCCAGTCGTGCCGCACGCGCGCGACGACCCGCACCGGCACGCCGCGCACGGCGAAGCGGTCGACGTCCCGGTCGTAGCCGAGGGCGCACATGGCGTCGGCGAGGGTGGGGTCGACGTCGCCGCCGGTGCGCTCGGCGGCGAGCAGCGCCTGCGCGACCAGCTCGGCCAGCAGCGGGGAGACCTCGACGCCGGTGCCCGCGCGCCGCTCGACGGCGGCCAGCTCGGAGTCGTCGCGGAAGCGGCTGCAGGCCGCGTCGACGCGGGCGAGCTCGGCCTCGACGATCGCGCGGGCGTCGGCCAGCTCGGGGGGCGAGGTGACGACGAGGCGGGCCAGCGTGCTCCACACGTCCCACTGCGCGGTGCCGGGCCCGAGCGGCAGCAGCTCCTGCAGCGGCATCAGGACCCCCCGGAGGTGGCGGCGGCGGCGCCCGAGCCGGCGGACACGCCCGGGTCGGACGCCCACGACCCCGAGGACGACCCGGCGGTGCCGTCGCCGCTGGTCGTGCCGTCGCCGCTGGTCGTGGTGCCGCCGCTCGTGGTCGTGCCCGTGGTGGTGCCCGTGGTGGTACCGCTCGCGGCGGTGCCCGCGGCCACCACCGCCACGGCGCTGACGAGCGCCGCCGCCCCCAGGCCGACCGCCCGGGTGTGCGCCCGCCGCGGTCCCGGCGCCGGTGATCCGCCCACGTGTCCCCCTCCCCCGCCCCGGCGCCGCCCGCCGGACACCCGCCACGGTGCCCGGCGCGGCTGGCAGCCGGCTCCCGCCGGGCTGGGCGTCCGCTGTGGACCGGCGCCCGGCCCGGCGGACCCGGGCGGGTGCGGCTAGGGGGTGAGGAGGCCGCGCACGTCGTCGACCCCGCCGTCCTCGCCGGTCGGCGGGCGCAGCAGCAGGAAGAGACCCGCGTAGGGGCCGAGCCAGACGCCGAAGCTCTGCAGGTCGTCCACCCAGCCGATCTCGCCGCCGGTGCTGGCGTCCACGACGGCCAGCCGGGGCGTGAACGCCTCCGAGTGCACCGTGCCCTCGATGGTCTCGCCGGTGAAGTTGAGCACCGTGACCTGCACCGGGGCGTCGGCGCGGGTGGCGTCGCCGTCGTCGAGGCGGTGCACCATCACCAGCATCCCGGGGTGGGCGACGGCGGGCACGTCGATCTGGCTGGCGCAGGCGATGCCGTGCTCGCGGCGGGTGGCGAGCACGGCCCGCAGGCCCGCCACGAACGACGTCTCCGACTCCAGCTGCTCCGGCAGCGACCCGTAGAGGGACCGCCCGCGGGGCATGCCCGAGGCCGACGTCCTGGCCTCGGGGGCCACGTCCATGAGGTCGTGCGCACCGCGGTGGACCCAGCGGGTGTCACCGGTCTCGATGAGCTCGCGGACCTGCTCGGCCGGCACGGGCAGGGTGCCGGTGAGGTCCCAGCCGGACAGGGCGAAGACCCCCGGCTGCCAGGCGTTGAACATCGCCATCAGCAGGTGCGCGCGGCGGATGTTCTCGACGTGCTCCTCGTCGATGGCGTCCAGGGTCGTCAGACCCTGGGTGGCGGCGATCACGGACGCGGTGGTGCAGGCGATGCCGTTGGTCGTGAAGACCAGGTTGTAGTCGGCGGCCTCGCCCGTCAGGTGCCGCAGCAGGTCGGCGCGGACCGTCTCGGCGAGCTCGGCACCCGTCACGTCGCGGCCGCGGAAGCGGTAGGTGTCGGCGCAGTGCAGCGTCGCCCAGTGCACGAGCTCGTAGGTCAGCTCGTCGTGGTTCTGCAGGGCGTGCACCAGGGTGACCGGCTCCACGCCCGTCTCCAGGCTGGTGCGCAGGGTGAGGCGGAGGAACTCGGTGTCCCCGGTGGCCAGCGCGTGGTGGTAGGCGGGGCGGTTGACGAAGTCGTAGGACAGGTCCGCGCCCACCCGGCCGGTGTCGCGGATGTCCTCCATCGTGAGGTTGAGCTCCTGGAAGGTGAACCCGCCCACCTTGCGGACCATGCCGGCGATGACGTGGTTGGCGGCGTGCGAGAGCGGGTGGCCCTCGGACCAGGCGGGCAGCCCCTCGGCGCTCTTCTCCACCCCGAGGAAACCGTTGGCGTCCAGCCGCAGGCCGTGGGTGCCGAGGTCGCCGAGGGAGTGCAGGGCGTCGCCGATGACCAGGCGCATCCCGGCGAAGGTGGGGTCCAGCCAGTTGATCGAGGGCTGGCCCTGCTTGAAGTAGTGCAGGTACACCCAGCGGCGCACGGTGCCGTCGACGCCGGCGACGGGCGCGGTGGCGCTCCAGTTCGTCTCCTTCACGCCGGGGGCGTAGAAGATGACCCGCTGCAGCGCGCCGATGATGTAGCCGCGGTCGGCGAGCTCCTTCTCGGCGACCGCGTCGAGGTTGACGGCGTCGCGGCCGGCGGGGACCTCGGGCAGCAGGTGCCAGTCCTCCTCGGGGATCTCCACCATGTGGTAGATGCCCGGGTACTCCCGGTAGGCCATCTCCGCGAGGCGGAAGTCGGCGCCCTTGCCCGTGTGACCGGGGACGATGTCGTCGATGACGCTACCGCCGTGGGAGTCGGCGACCTCGCAGACGCGGCGGAACTCCTCCTCCTGGCCGAACAGCGGGTCGATGTGGGTGCTGATGCGGTCGAAGTGCCCGTCGACGCTCGGGGTCTCCTGCCAGCCAGACAGCCCGCCGGCCCGCTTGACGGGGCCGGTGTGCACCGCGTCGATGCCGATCCGCTGGAACGCCTCCCACAGCGCGTCGCTGCCCAGCGCGCCGAGGAAGGACTCCCCCGGCGCGGTGATCAGCGAGATCGGGTACGCCGTGAACCACACCGACGCGGTGGCCAGCGCCCGGCGGGCGTCGGGGCGGGCGTAGGGGTTGCGCCACATGCTCGGCTGGCCGGACAGCTGCCTGGACAGCACGTCGGCGTCGGCGAGCATCGACTGGCCGACGAGCCACTGCACGTAGGTCGGGTTGGACCCGTCGGCGGCCCGGGGGTCGGCTGCGCGGCGCGTGCCGCCGCGCAGCTGGGCCCGCGGCCGGAGCCGCTGGGGACGGGCGGGGTAGCGCTGCTCGTCGTAGGTGATCTGCGCCTCGGCTGCCTCGGGCGCCTCCGCGCCGTCGGTCCGGTCACCGGCGGCGGTGGTGTCCTGCTGGGTCACGGGTGGGCCTCCTCCTGCCTCCGCACTGGTCTAGCAGCACGGCGGCCATTCGGCTCACCCGGAGCGCCCGG
>NZ_BAABIL010000605.1:0-5961 GCF_039542765.1 Kineococcus glutinatus | reverse complement strand
AGGTCGGGCCACCAGCGCTCCACCCGCAGCTCGAACAGCTCCCGGCGCGGGGCGTGCAGCGCGGCCAGCGCCCGGTGCACCCCGGCGAGCACCCCGGCGGTGCCGGCCTGCCGGCGTTCACCGTCAGCGGTTGGTGGGTGCACCGCGCTCCTCCTGTCCCCGGGCGTGCTCGACGTCGCCGCCCACGGCCGCCAGCACCTGCCGGCCCAGGACGACGCGCCGGCGCGGGCGGACCTCCCGCCGCGGCGGCGCGGTGCTGGCGCGCACCACGAGGGAGGTGCTGAGCAGGACCTCCCGCGCGCCCGCCGGGACGTGCCCGCGCAGCCGCCCCAGCAGCATCTCCGCGGCCAGCCGGCCCTGGCTGCGGACCGGCTGCGCGACGGTCGTCAGGTCGTGGGTGACGGCCATCTCGTGGTCGTCGACGCCGACGACGGACAGGTGCCGCGGCACGTCCCAGCCCAGGGCGCGCGCCGCGCACAGGGCGCCGATGGCCATCTCGTCGGAGGCGGCCAGCACCGCGGTGGGCGGGTCGCGGCGGGCCAGCAGCGCCTCCGCGGCGCGCCAGCCGCCGGTGACGGTCCAGTCGGCCACGACGTCGAGCTGGCCGGGCAGCGCGACGTCCGCGGCGGCCATCGCCCGGCGCACCCCGAGCGCCCGGTCGACGGCGGTGGCCCGGCGCACGTCGGTGCCGGAGTCGCCGCCGACGTGGGCGATGCGGCGGTGCCCGAGGGCCAGCAGGTGCTGGGCGGCGGTCTCCACCGCGGCGCCGTCGTCGATGCCGACGCGGTCGTGGCCGGGCAGGGCCGAGCCGACCGTGACGACGGGCAGGCCCAGGCGGTCCAGCACGCCGGTCTCCTCGGCGTCCAGGTCGACGCTGAGGACGAGGACGCCGTCGATCCGCTTGGCCAGCAGCCGCTGGTCCAGGACCATCGGCCGCTCCAGGCTGCGGTCGCCCACGTTGAGCAGCAGCACCTGGTAGCCGCTGCGGCGCAGCACGTCCTCCACCTCCGAGACCACGGTGGAGAAGAACCACCGGTCCAGGAAGGGCAGCACGACGCCGACGACCGAGGTGCGGCCGGTGGCGAGGCTGGCGGCGGTCGGGGAGGCGACGTAGTCCAGCGCCTCCGCGGCCGCCAGCACCCGCCGGCGGGTGTCGGCGCTGACCCGGTCCAGCCCGCGCAGCGCCCGCGAGACCGTCGCCACCGACACACCCGCCGCGGTGGCGACGTCGCGGATGCTGCTGGGTGCGCCGCCGGGGGGGACACCGGCCGGCGCACCCGCGGCGGCGCCGCTGCCCGCCCGGCCCGCCCGTGGGGCGGGGGGAGGGATCACGGCTACCCCTTCAACCCGCCCGCGAGCAGGCCCTTGACGAAGTAGCGCTGCAGGGAGAGGAACACGAGCAGCGGCACGACGATGGAGACGAACGCGCCGGCGGACAGCAGGTGCCAGGCGGTGCCGCGGGTGCCGGTGAGGTTGAGCAGGGCCACCGTGATGGGCCGGTTGTCCGAGCCACCGAACACCAGGCCGACGAGCAGGTCGTTCCACACCCAGAGGAACTGGAAGATGCCGAACGCGGCCAGCGACGGCGTCAGCAGCGGCAGCAGCACGGAGAAGAGGATCTTCACGTGCCCGGCGCCGTCGACCCGGGCGGCCTCGATGAGCTCCCGGGGGATCTCCCGCATGAAGTTGTGCAGCAGGAAGACCGCCAGCGGCAGCGCGAACGTCGAGTGCGCCAGCCACATGCTGCCGAACTCACCGGCGATGCCCCAGTCCACGAAGAGGGTGAGCAGCGGCAGCAGGGTGACCTGGATGGGCACGATCTGCAGGGCGAAGATCGCCACGAACAGCAGGTCGCGGCCCTTGAAGTCGATCCACGCGAACGCGTAGGAGGCCAGCAGCGCCAGCGTCATCGGGATGAGGACGGCCGGGATGACGATGATGAAGGAGTTGACGAAGTACGGCGCCAGGGTGGTGGAGCCCTCCGACTGCAGGACGTCGCGGTAGTTCTCCAGCGTGAACTGCGGGTCGGAGAACACCGTCCACCAGCCCGACGTCCTGATCTCCCGCTCGGGGCGGAAGGAGGAGATCAGCAGGCCGGCGGTCGGCGTCGTCCACAGCACCGCCAGGACGAGCGCGGCCAGCGACGCCCACGGCTTGGACAGCTTGCGCCGGGCCACCGCGGCCGCGGGCAGCGCCCTCGTCCCGGGCGTCGTGCCGGTGGCGACGGGCGGGGTCGTGGTGCTCATCGTGCCTCCGAGGCGCGCATCTGCCGGACGTTGTAGGCGACGATCGGGATGACGAGGACGAACAGCACGGTCGCCAGGGCGGCGCCGAGGCCCTGGTTGTCCGCCCGGAACGCCTGGGCGTAGAACTCGTTGGCCACCACGCTGGTGCTGAACTGCCCACCGGTCATGGCCTGCACGATGTCGAACACCTTCAGCGTGCCGATGCCGATGGTGGTCAGGACCACCACCACCGCCGGGCGGATCGTCGGCAGGGTCACGAAGCGGAACATCTGCACCACGCCGACGCCGTCCAGCCGCGCGGCCTCGATGATCTCGTCGGGGATCGCCTTGATCGCCGCGGACAGGATGGTCATCGCGAAGCCGGCCTGGATCCAGATCATGATGACGATCAGCAGCAGCGTGTTGAGCGGTGAGTCCACGAGCAGCTGCCGCGGCTCCCCGCCGAACCAGACGATGATCTGGTTGAGCAGGCCGATCTGCTGGATGTTGCCCTGGTTGGGGCGGAACTCGTAGACGAACTTCCAGATGATCGAGGCGCCGACGAAGGAGATCGCCATCGGCAGGAAGATCAGGGACTTGGCGAGGGCCTCACCGCGCGCGCCGTCCACCAGCAGCGCGTAGACGAGGCCGATGGCGGTGGCGACGAACGGTGTCACGACCACCCACAGGACCGTGTTGCGCAGCACGGTGAGCTGGTCGGCGGTGGTGAAGATGGTGGCGTAGTTGTCCAGGCCGACGAACGAGTCCCCGCCCGCGTCCCGGAAGGAGTTCAGGATCGTCAGCAGCGCGGGGTAGACCAGGCCGATGGCGAGCAGCACCAGGCACGGGGTGATGAAGGCCCACGCGGTCCCCCGGCCCCCCCGCCGCTCGCCGAAGGTGCGTGCGATGAACAGGACGAGCGCGATGACGGCCGCGAAAGCGACCAGGGCGATCGCCATGCTGCCGAACTTCTCGGCGTTCTCCATGCGGGTCCCTCACCTCCGGTGGGGTCGGCGACGGCCCGGTCGCGCTCGCAGGAGGCGGCCGGGCCGTCGCGGTGTCAGGGTGGTGGGCGGCCCGGCCGCGCCCGCGGCGGTCAGCCGCGGGCGCGGCGCGGGCCCACCCGGGTGGGGCGGAGGGTCAGGACGCGGGCCAGGCCGCCTCGATGTTGTCCAGCGCCTGCTGGGTCGTGGCGGTGCCGGTGATCCAGTTGGTGGCCTGCTTCCAGAAGGCGTTGGAGCCCACGGCGGCCGGCATGAGGTCGGAGCCGTCGAAGCGGAAGACGGCCTCGGGGTCGAGCAGGATCTCGGCGGAGAGCTGGTCGATCGGGCTCTTCAGGTTGGCGGTGTCGAGCTCCTTGTTGGCGCTGACCCAGCCGCCCGAGGGCGACAGGCTGGCCCGCAGGTTCGCGTACTCCGGGGAGCTGAGCCAGGTCTGGAAGGCCTGCACCTCGGGGCGGTCGGCGAAGGCGGTGGTGAACTCGCCGGCGCCCAGGACGGGCTTGTCGTCGGCGGTCTCGCCCGGCAGGTAGAACGCGAAGACGTCACCGTCCTCGGCCACCTCGGTGCCCTCGGGCCAGTTGGCCGCGTAGAAGCTCGCCTGGCGGTGCAGCGAGCAGGCGCCGTCGAGGATCGGCTGGCCGGCGTCCTGGAAGGTCGTCGTCGCGATGCTCTTGACGTCGCCGAGGCCGCCGTTGACGTACTCGGTGTTCTTCAGGTACTCGCCGGCGCCGTCGAGGGCGGCGACCGCCTCGGGGGAGTTGAAGGGCGTCTCGTGCGCGACCCACTTGTCGTAGGCCTCCGGGCCGGCGGTCCGGAGCATGAAGTCCTCCATCCAGTCGGTGACCGGCCAGCCGGTCGCCTCACCGCTGGAGATGCCCGCGCACCAGGGCGTCTTGCCGTCGGCGACCATCTTGTCGCTGAGGGCCTTCAGCTCGTCCAGGGTGGTGGGGACGGAGTAGCCGGACTCCTCGAACTCGGTCGGGGAGTACCAGACCAGCGACTTCACGTTCGCGCTGTTGGGCGCGGAGTAGAACGTCCCGCCGACGGAGCCGTAGCCCTTCCAGGCCGGGTCCCAGTAGGTGTCCACGTTGGTGGAGACCGCGGCGGGGGCCGCGACGACGGTGCCGGTCTCCACGAGCTGGGCGAGCAGGCCCGGCTGCGGGACGAAGGCGATGTCCGGCGGGTTGCCGGCGCGGGCCCGCACCAGGATCTGCGTCTCGAACTGCTTGTCGCCCTCGTACTCCACCTCCACGCCGGTGCAGTCGGTGAAGGCCTGGAACGCCTCGATGTAGGGCGTGTCCTCGGGGGTGACGACGCTGGTGTACAGCGAGACGGACTTGCCGTCGATGTCGCCGAACTCGGTGTACGGCGCCTGCTCGAACACCGAGCAGTCGAGGGCGGCGGCGCTGCTGCTGGTCTCGCCGGTGCCGGTGCCGGTGCTGTCGTCCTCGGAGTCGCCGCCGCAGGCCGTGAGCGCCAGGCCCAGGGTCAGCGCACTGGCGAGGGCCGCCGTGCGACGGTTCGCCTTGGGGCGCAGGCTCATGCCGATGCCTTCCTCGTCCTCCCGGCCCGCGCGCGGCTACGCGCGGCGTCCGGGACACCTCATTGTGTAAAAACGTTTACATCGGGATGGGAACGTACCTCGCCACGAGGCCCCGGACAAGCCCGACCCCCGATCGCTACCGATCCGTGACCCAACCTGCAGCCGCTCGTGACGCACGTCGTGACAGCGCTCTCACGCCCAGGGTGCCAGCAGGGCCGGCGCCCCGAGCAGCAGGGCGCGCGAGTCGGGCACCACACCGCCGGCCGGGTCGCGCAGCAGCGCCGCCAGCGCGTCCGGTTCCACCCACCCGGCGCAGGCCACCTCCGCCGGCTGCAGTACCAGCTCCCCGTGCACCGCCACGTCGTGCACAACCTCGTAGACGCACGCCAGGTACCACGTGTGCTCGTCGCGGTACCAGGTGCGCAGCAGCGGGCGCAGCGGTGCGCCGCGCACGCCCAGCTCCTCGGCCAGCTCCCGCGCCGCGGCGGCCCCGGCGTCCTCCCCGGCGCCCACCACCCCACCGGCCAGGCAGTCCAGCAGGCCGGGGTGGACGTCCTTGGTCGTGGTGCGCCGGTGCACCAGGACCCGGCCGCGGCCATCGCGCAGCAGCACCCCGGTCGCCGCGTGCGGCAGGTTGAGCCGGCGCACCCGACGGCGCGGGGCGGCCCCGGTCACCGGCAGGCCGGGCGTGCCGGGCGGACCCGGATCGGCGGCCGGGTCGAGCAGGGCGACGAGCTCGTCGCCGCCGCCGTGCCCGGCGGGCGGCCCGGGGGTTCGCGCGAGAGCCACCCTGCGCACGCTACCGGCGGCCTAGGGTGACGAAGTGCGCCCCGTTGCCGCCCGCGTCGTCGCCACCCGCCCGCTGCCCGCCGGGGTCCTGCCCGCGGTGGCCCTGCCCGCGGTGGTCCTGCTCGGCCTGCTCACCGGGTGCAGCGGCGAGGACGTGCCCCCGGTGCGGACCGCGGAGGTGACCCGCGGCGACGTCGTGGAGGTCGTCGAGGCACCGGGCACCGTCGTGCCCAGGGCGCAGGCCACCCTCAGCGCACCCGCCGCGGGCACGGTGGCCTCGCTCGCGGTCGTCGACGGGCAGGAGGTCGCCGCCGGGCAGGAGCTGTTCGTCGTCGACTCCCCGCAGGCCCGCTCCGTGCGGGAGGCGATCCGCCACGGCATCGCGTACGCCACGGAGGACCGC
>NZ_BAABIL010000604.1:0-3065 GCF_039542765.1 Kineococcus glutinatus | reverse complement strand
GCCGTCGGGACGGGCTGCTGGCAGGGGTCCGTCAGCCGCCACCACTCCCGGGTCGCGGGGTCGGCGGCGATGGCGGCGGTGTCGGCGGCCCAGTCGGTGCCGCTGTACTCGCAGTAGGAGAACAGCACCCCGTCGCGCAGGAAGATCGAGTAGTTCCCGATGCCGCTGTCGCGCAGCCGCTGCAGCACGGCGGCGGGGACGGCGGCGTGCAGGCGGCGGTACTCCGCCTCCGCCTCCGGGCGCAACCGGATGACGGACGCGAAGCGCTGGACGGGTGCGCCCATGGTCTCCTCCTCGGGGCGGACGGCGCTCGTGGCGCGGGCACCGTAGCGCCGGGGCGGTCACCGTGGCGGCAGCCTTGTGCCAGGTCGCGCCACCCTGCCAGCATGCGTGGTCCGCACGGTGTGCCGGAGCAGGAGGTGACCGTCGTGCGCCGACCGGTGAGGGCTCTCGTGGTGGCGGCAGCTGCCGGCCCCACCGCCGTGCTCGCAGTCGTGGGCGTCGTCGTCGTCGGGATGCGCACGCGCAACCAGACCGTGCTCACGGCGGTGCGGCGGGTGAACCGGGCGGTGACCAACCCCCGGCAGGTGCGCACGGCCGGGCAGGCCGGGGCGCGGGACTCCCTCGTGCGGCACACGGGCCGCCGCAGCGGGCGGACCTACGAAACGCCGATCACCGCGATCCCCACCCCGGACGGGTTCGTCATCGGTCTCGCCTACGGCCGGCGCACCGACTGGCTGGCCAACGTCCTGGCCGCAGGCTCCGCCACCGTCGTCCACGACGGGCACGAGCACCTCGTCGGGCACCCGCAGGTCGTCCCGCTGCAGGACGTCGCCGACCAGCTCCCCGACCGGCAGGTGCGCTTCACCCGGTTCTTCGGCGTGGAGGAGTACCTCGTCCTGCGGAGGGTGCCCGCGCGGGGGTGAGCGCCCGGCGGGGCCGCCCGCGGGATGCGGCCGCCGCCGGTGCTCGGCAGCACGAGCGAGTGCTTGACCCGGAGCACTCGCGCGAGTACCAAGAGTGCCGTCCGGTGGTGCGTTTCCACCGTGTGGCCCCGCTGGTGGGAGGACCTCATGAGCAGTCCGCTGGAGTCCGCGGGTTCTCTCGAGGAGGCGAGCCGGCTGGGGCGTGCGCTGCCGCTGACCGCCGTGCCCGGCCCGCACGGACCGGACCGGCCGATCGGGAGCATCGGTGTGGGTTTCCGCCTGGGCGGCGAGCACACGGGCGGTCGGGTGGCCATCGTGGAACACCCGTTCCCACCCGGCGCGCTGGTACCTCCGCACCTGCACACCCGCGAGGACGAGTTCTCCATCGTCACGTCCGGCACCATCGGCTTCCGCTCGGGGGACGACGAGGTGGTGCTCGAGGCCGGTGGCTACATCGTCAAGCCCCGCGGGGAGCTGCACACGATGTGGAACGCCGGGACGGAGGAGGCGCGCATGATCGAGGTCATCACGCCCGCGGGCTTCGAGCGCTTCTTCGCCGAGCTGGCCGACATGTTCGAGTCCGGCGCTCCCGGCCCGGACGACATGCAGGAGCTGACCGCCCGCTACGGCGTGTTCTTCGACCCCACGTGGGTGCCCGAGCTGATGCAGCGCCACGGTTTGCGCTCACCCTTCGGCTGAACCGCGAACCGACGGCGCCGGCACGGGCGCCCACGGACGAGGCCGAGGACGCGACGCCGGATCGTCCGGGGTGATCGGTGTCGGTCCCCCGGGTGCTGGGCTTCCACGAGCTGCACGTGCCCTTGGACGTCCTCACCGTCCACGACACCGTCGTCGACGAACTCCCGCACGATGACCGCAGCCCAGACCGGGAACCTGCAGCCAGGTACCTACGAGCACACCTTCAAGGGTGAGTGGACGGCCGGGAAGTGCCGGAGCCGATCGCGGCCTCGGGGACCGTCCAGGCCCGGCTGACGATCACCGTGACCCACGGGGACGGCATACCTGCGAGCCCATCGCAGACCCGCTGATCCCTCGACGGTGCGCCTCACGCAAGGCGCGCTCTTCGGCGGAGGCGGGCGTCCGCCGGCCGTCTTGATCGTGCACTGAGCACGGCAGACGAGGACGTTTCTGGCGGCGGGGTTATGTCTCGTCGCGGTGTCCGGGCATGGGCTGGCGGAGGAGGTTGTGCGCGTCCTGGATCATCCGATGCTGGTGCGTGCTGCGGTGCTCGGGGTTGTCCTCCCACTCGCTCGCCTCGGAAGCGAAGACGCTGAGCTGCTCTGGACAGTCCAGCGGGTGCCAGGCGTCCTGCCAGATGCGGTGTGCCGCCTCGTAGGGCGTCAGCTCACCGGTGAGCATGGCCTCGGCCCAGGCGTAGGCCAGCTCCCAGCGCGCCTGCTGCTCCGTCAGGTTCGGTGCCCCCAGCTCCTGCAGCGCTGCGGTGACCACCGCAGGCACGCAGGTCAGCTCACCGGGGCCCATGCTGGCCAGCTTTAGCAGCGCCGGGGAGTCGAGCCCGGCCTGTAGGGCTTGCACCGCCCAGGCGGGCATGACCTCCACGTCCAGCTCACCGAGCAGCACGCGGGCACGGACGCGGCGTAGAGACTCCACCGCATGATGCTGCCCGATCGCGCCCGCAGTGCGGCTATGAGCGCGCACTGCGCGACCGGCGGGAGGGTGCGGGCTCAGGCGGTCATCGACGGTGCTCTCCGCGGGACTTGATCAGCCGCCTGGGGTGATCGGCCCGTCCTCCATGAAGTGCCGGCGGTTCTCCTGCAGCTCGGCGATGGCGGCGTCGATGAGCTGCAGCGTGGTGGCGCCGGGGCCTCCTGCGCGGATGGAGCTGCCGCCCCTGGCCAGGTCGCGGACCGTTACCGTCACCGTCCCCAGCACCGGGCGCTGATCGGCCTGGTACAGCTCCCTCAGTTCAGGCGGACAGTCAGGGTCGTCCGGGGAGAAGGCGTGCCAACCGGGGCCCAGGCTGCTCATGGAGCAAGCCTGCCCGTGATGCCTTCCGACGTCACTCCCACTGGTGACCGCACCCTCAACGCGGCATGAGCGAACGCGCCCGCCCGGCGGCAGACGAGGACGTTGCCGGCTGCTCGTGACCGCGCCCGC
>NZ_BAABIL010000603.1:0-594 GCF_039542765.1 Kineococcus glutinatus | reverse complement strand
CGTGCGCGAACCGCTCCAGCAGCCCCGCGCCCCACTGCGCGGCGGAGGTGCCCGCGGGTGCGGCGTCGGCGCGCACGTCGAGCACGAGGCGGGTGCCGGTGCCCGCCGCGCCCGGTTCGACGGTGAGCGCCACCGGGTAGTGGGTGGCGTCGGCGGTGCCGGCGTCGGTGACGACGAGCCCGGCCGCCCCGGCGGGCGCGGCGGGGGCGTTCTGCACGGAGACGAGGGTGTCGAACAGCGGCCGCACCCCCGTCAGGCGCTGCACGCGGCGCAACCCGACGTGCTCGTGCTCGACGAGGGCGGCCTGCTCGGCCTGCACGCGGCGCAGGAACTCCCGCACCGGCTCGGCCGGGTCCACGCGCACCCGCACCGCGGTGGTCGTGACGAACAACCCCACGAGGTCCTCCGCACCCGGCAGGTCGGCGGGCCGGCCGGAGGAGACGCCGCCGAACACGACGTCGCCGCGCCCGGTCAGCGCGCCCAGCAGCAGCCCCCAGCCGGCCTGCACGAGCGTGGCCGCGGTGACGCCCACCGCGCGCGCCGCCGCCTGCAGCCGCGCGTCCTCCGCGGCCCCCAGCACCCGCTCCGCGCTGG
>NZ_BAABIL010000602.1:0-1851 GCF_039542765.1 Kineococcus glutinatus | reverse complement strand
GCCACGGCCAGCAGCGCCGGCACGACCGCGCGCAGCCAGCGCCCACCGCGCGCACCGCGCCCACCGGCACCGCCCTGGCCGGAGAGGGCGCGGGGCAGCAGCGCCAGCCGCGCCACCGCCAGCAGCGCACCGGCCAGCGCGACGGCGAAGGACACCAGCGGGCTGCCACCCAGGGAGGCCAGGGCCACGGTGGGGGCGTCGGCCTGGGAGAACGCCAGCCGCCCCCACGGGAAACCCCCGAAGGGCACGCGGGCGCGCAGCGCCTCCACGGCGGTCCAGGCACCGGCCACGGCCAGCGGCGCCAGCGGCCGGCGCAGCCGCAGCGCCCGCGGCAGCACCGCGGCCAGCAGGGCGTAGAACGCCGCGCAGAGGGTGGCCAGCGCCACCCAGGGCAGGACACCGACGTAGGTGCCGCTCCAGTGCAGCAGCGGCAGCAGGAAGGCCTCCCCGAACACCAGCCCCAGCAGGGCCGCGCGGCGGGGGCGCTGGCCGGCGCAGGCCAGGAGGAGGGCAGCCACCCCCACCGGCGCCAGCGGCCACCAGCCCGGCTCAGGGAAGGCGGCGGCCAGGGCGATCCCCCCGGCCAGCGCGAGGGCCGCGGCCAGCAGCAGCGGCTGGGGGCGGGCGGAGGGGCGCAGCACCCTGCGAGGGTACGCCGCGCCCGGCGCCGCGCGGGGACGCGACGCGGCCGGGTGCGGGCCCGCCACTCACGCAGTCAGTCGCAGCCGCCGCAGGCGGGGACTGACTGCGCGAGAAGCAGGCCGGACCCGTGCGCCCGTCGGGCCGCCGTGCGCCCCGTCGGCCACGAGGTGCACGCCGTTGTCTAGGGGCGCGCGGGCCCAGCCCCGCCCACTCCCGCCCGCTCCCCCGCCGAGCCGTGCGCTGTGGGGCGGCGCACCGCGGTGAGCGGGCTGGACCGGGCGGTCTTCCTCGACGTGGGCTAGTTGGCGAAACTACTCGGCGCAGCCGAGGTGTCAACCTCGGCACACCCCGCGCGGCGCGCGAAGTCGTGGCGCCCTGCGCGGCGGGCTCAGCCGAGCACGTCGTGCAGCACGGTGCCGCGCAGCGCCGTGCGCAGGCAGCGGGGCGCCGGCACCCCCGGGGACAGGTCCGGCAGCCCGGGGGTGCCGGAGCGGGCGTCGGTGCTCCACGCCGCCAGCCGACCGTCGGGGGCCTGCACGAGCAGCTCCCCGGCCTCCCACACCGCGTAGCTGGCGGGGGCGCCGGGCACGAGGACGCCCGGCTCGCGGCTGTCGCGGCGGGCGGCGCGGTGCCCGCCGCGGGTGTGGGCCAGGAACGCCGCGCGCACGCTGGTGCGCCAGGCGCCGACGTGGTGGAAGGCCGCCGCGCGCACCGCCTCCCAGGGCGCCAGCGGCGTCACCGGGGCGTCGGAGCCCAGCGCCAGGGGCACCCCGGCGGCGGCCAGCGCGGCGAAGGGGTGCAGCCGGCGGGCGCGCTCCCAGCCCAGCCGCTGCGCGTAGGTGCCCCGCTGACCGCCCCAGGTGGCGTCGAAGGCCGGCTGCACGCTGGCGCTGACCCCCAGGCGGGCCAGCACGGCCACGGCCGGCTCGTCCACGGCGCACAGGTGTTCCAGGCGGACCCCCGCGGCGGCCAGCGCCGCCGTCCCCAGCTCCTGCTCGGCGCCGAGCAGGCCGGCCACCACGGCGTCGACGGCGGCGTCGCCGATGACGTGGAAACCGGGCTGCACGCCGCGGCGCGCGCAGGCCACGACGTGGCGGGCGATGGTGGCCGGGTCCAGGTGCAGCAGGCCGCGGGTGTCGGCGTCGGCGTAGGGCTCGCGCAGCGCGGCGGTGCGCGAGCCCAGCGCCCCGTCGACGCACAGGTCGCCGG
>NZ_BAABIL010000601.1:0-2985 GCF_039542765.1 Kineococcus glutinatus | reverse complement strand
TGGTGGCGAACGGCGCCGGGCTCATCCCCGCCGTCATCCGCCCCACGACGAAACCCGGCCGCACGAGCAGCAGGTGCACCCCGCTGCCGGCGAGGGCGTCGGCCAGGCCGCTGGCGAACCCGTCGAGACCGGCCTTGGCGGAGCCGTAGACGTAGTTCGCCCGCCGCACCCGCGCCCCCGCGATCGAGGAGAACACCACCAGGCGCCCGGACCCCTGTGCGCGCAGCAGCTCCCCCAGGTGGGTGAGGACGCTGACGTGGGCGACGTAGTCGGTGTGCACGACGGCGAGGGCGTGGGCGGCGTCGCGCTCGGCGCGCGCCTGGTCCCCGAGGATCCCGAACGCGACGACGACCGTGCCCAGCGGGCCGTGCTCGCGCAGCACCGCCTCCAGGAACGGCCGGTGCGCCGACACGTCGTCGGCGTCGAGGTCCAGCCGGACGACGCGCTGCGCCCCCGCCGCGCGCAACTGCGCCTCGACCCGGTCCAGCACGGGGTCGGGGCCGGGATCCCGTCGGGGGCGGGCCGCCAGCAGCACGGTGCGGGCACCGGCGCGCACGAGGCGCAGCGCGACGGCGGCACCGATCTCGCTGCGGCCACCGAGCAGCAGGACGGGGCGGGTGTCGTCGCCGGGGTCGGCGGGTGCGGGGGCGTGGTCCACCCGGGGCATCCTGCCGGACGGCTCAGCGCACCCCGCCCATCAGGCGCCGCACGAGGGGGCTGAGGAGCAGCAGCAGGACGCCGAGACCGATGGCGGTGCCCCCCAGCAGGCCGAAGTAGGCGCGCTCGGTGTCCGGGGAGTAGTACCCCGCCAGCGTCCCCGCCAGGGCGCTGCCCAGCGCGACGGACAGGAAGAACAGCGCCACCATCTGGGTGCGGAACGCCTGCGGGGCCAGCTTCG
This sequence comes from Kineococcus glutinatus, assembly GCF_039542765.1. Lineage (NCBI taxonomy): Bacteria > Bacillati > Actinomycetota > Actinomycetes > Kineosporiales > Kineosporiaceae > Kineococcus > Kineococcus glutinatus. The sequence goes on along the minus strand of NZ_BAABIL010000601.1, from coordinate 2,087 downwards.
TCGTCACCGACAGCCCGACGGGCGACAGCCACAGCTCAGCGCAGGTGAACACCAGCAGGACGCCGGCCAGCCCGAGCAGGGGCGCGCTGCCGGGGCCCCCGCCCGACATCGGCAGGAACAGCAGGAACGCGACGCCCATGAGCGCGGTGCCGACGGCGAACTTCACCGGCGTCGACGGCTGCCTGCTGCCCAGCGCCGTCCACAGCGCCGCGAACACGGGGGCCAGGGCGATGATGAAGACGGGGTTGATGGACTGCACCCAGGCCACGGGCATCTCCCAGCCGAACAGGTCCCGGTCGAGCCGCTGGTCGGCGTAGACGGTGACGACCGTGAACTGCTGCTGGAACAGGGCCCAGAACATGACGCTGGCCAGGAACAGCGGGACGAAGGCCAGGACGCGGCGGCGCTCGGCGCCGTCGACGTGGCGGCTGCCGAGGACGAGGGCGAAGCAGGCGACGGCCGCGACGACGGAGAAGCCGATGACGATCTCGTCGAGCCGGTCGGCGGTCACGACGCCCAGCAGGCCGAGCGCTGCGAGCAGCGCGACGGCGGCCGCCCCCAGGACGGCGGCCCGGGTGCGGTGCGCCGCGGGCAGGGGGTCGGGCACGCGGCCGGCCTCCTCCGGCAGCCGGCGCCTGCCCGCGGCGTACTGGGCGAGGCCGGCCGCCATGCCCACCGCGGCGAGACCGAAGCCGTAGTGGAAACCGGCGGTGTCCCGCAGCAGCCCGGTGAGCAGCGGGCCCACGAGCGCACCGACGTTGATGCCGAGGTAGAACAGCGAGAAGCCGGCGTCGCGCCGCTCGTCGCCGGCGGCGTAGAGGGTGCCGACGAGCGCGGTGGCCGTCGCCTTGACCCCGCCGCTGCCCAGGGCGATGAGGACGAGACCGACGCCGACGCCGCTCAGGCCGGGCAGCAGCGCCAGCGCCAGGTGGCCGCACAGCACCACCACGCCGCTGGCGAACAGCACCCGCTCGGGGCCCAGGAGGCGGTCGGCGACCCACGCACCGAGGACCGTGGAGAGGTAGACGAGGCCGCCGTAGGCGCCGACGATGCTCGTCGCGGTGTCCTGGGAGATGCCCAGTCCGCCGCGATCGGCCGAGTGGTACAGGTAGATGAGCAGGATCCCCTGCATGCCGTAGAAGGAGAAGCGCTCCCACATCTCGACGCCGAACAGGCTCGCCAGCACCCGTGGCTGGCCGAGGAACCCGGTGTCCGCGCGCTGTCGTTCGGCGATCCCGCTCATGGCGGTCCACCATCCCCCGCCGGTCCCCGGCCCGCACCCGGGCGCTCAGCGCAGCGCGCCGCGCAGGAACGTGCGCACCGCGGCGACGGCGTCGAAACCCTCCTCCGGCCGCAGCAGCTGGTCGACGACGAGGCCGTCGACGTAGGCCAGCAGCCGGCGCGCCGCCCGCTCCGGCTCGGCGGCACCCGCGGCCCGCAGCGCCTCGGCGAGCAGCGCCCAGAACGGCCGGGTCCCGGCGAGGACGGCCTCGCGCAGGTGCGGGCGCCAGGCCGCCTCGAGGAACACCGCGTGCCGGGCGCGGGCCAGCGTCCGGCCCGGCCCGAGGAGGAAGCCGATCGCGGCGGCGAGGACGTCGACGAGCAGCTCGGCGGCGTCGACCGCTGCGGGGGCGCGCAGCCCGGCGAGGTGCTCGCGCTCCAGCTCGCCGATGCGCTGCAGGGCACCGGCGAGCAGGGCGTCGCGGGTGCGGAAGTGGTTGGACGTGCTGCCGGCCGGCACCCGGGCGCGGGCGTCGGCGGCACGGTGGGTGAGCGCGCGCGCCCCGCCCTCGCCGAGCAGTACGACGGCGGCGTCGGCGCAGCGCTCGCGCACGGAGTCCACGGCGGCACCCTACCCATCTCACTACAGGTGTAGTCACCGGCACTACGCCCGTAGTAGCGTCGCGGTGTGGAGCGAACCGCTGTCGTGGTGGGCGCGGGGGTCGGCGGGCTGGCGACCGCCCTCGGCCTGCGCCGCGCGGGCTGGACCGTCACGGTGCTGGAGCGCTGGCCGCGCGTGGTGGGCACCGGCGCCGGGCTGGGGCTGTGGCCCGACGCCCAGAACGCGCTGGCCGCGCTCGGCGTCG
>NZ_BAABIL010000600.1:0-1219 GCF_039542765.1 Kineococcus glutinatus | reverse complement strand
CGCAGCAGGAACGGCACGCCCCGCCAGCGGTCGTTGTCGATCCACAGCCGCACCGCCGCGGTGGACCCCGACCTGGCCGACGCCGCGCGCGGCGTCCTGGCGCGCGGCGCCGGTCGGGTCGACATCGTCGACGGCTGACGCCGAGGGCGCCGACGGCTGACGCGGGCGCCCGGTGTCACTCCCGGGGGTGACACCGGGACCGCTCGCGGTGGTGACGTCCGGGAACCTCCGGCGCGGGAAGGCTCGACGGTGCCGGCGGGACCCACCTGCCACCGGCCCGGAGGAGATCCCCGTGAGCACCCCCGCCACCCCCCTCCCCGTCCGCTCGAGCGCCACCGGGCCCGCCGTGCCCGGCAGCGGCCTCACCGCACCGGGCCGCTTCGGCTGGCCCGCCACCCTGGCGCTGTTCCTCGTGCCCGGCGCCGCCTGCACCCTGTGGGCGCTGGCGGTGGGACCGCTGCTCGCCGCGCACGGCCTGCCCGCGGTGCTGGCCGGCAGCCTCAGCCCCGTCGTGCCCCTGGAGCTCGTGCTGCTGCTCCGGCTGGGCCGGCGCGCCACCGGCCGCTGGGGCCTGCGGGGGATCGTCGGTTTCCGCCGCCGGCTGCCGTGGTGGCGGCTGGTGGCGACCGCCGCGGCCCTCTACCTCGCCGGCGTCGGCCTCCACCTGGCGCTGGACCCGCTCAGCACCCTCGTCGAGGACCGCCACCTCGGCTGGATGCCCGACGCGCTGGCCGGCGACACCGCCGGCACCCCGCACACCGCCACGGGCCTGCTCGTGCTGCTGCTCGGCAGCGTCCTGCTCAACGGCCTCGTGCACCCGCTCGTGGAGGAGCTGTACTTCCGCGGCTGGCTGCTGCCGCGGATGCCCGTGGCGGGCACCGCGGCGGTCGTCGCCAACGCCGCGCTCTTCTCGCTGCAGCACTTCTGGCAGCCACAGCTGTACCTGCTGGTGTTCCTCGTGCAGCTGCTGGTGCAGCTCGTGCTCGTGCGCTGCGGCGACCTGCGGGTGCCGGTGGCCGTGCACTGCGCGGTCAACCTCACCGGCGGCGCCCTGGCCGTGGCCGCGTTCCTCGCCACCTGAGCCCCGCCGGTGGCTAGCGTGCGGACCGTGCGCGCGCAGGGAGCCGGTGCCGGCCGGGGGCGGGACGCCGCCGTGGCCGTCGGCGCGTGCCTGCCGTCGCTGGTGCAGCTGGCGACCGTCGACCAGGGCTGGCGCGCC
>NZ_BAABIL010000599.1:0-1849 GCF_039542765.1 Kineococcus glutinatus | reverse complement strand
TTCCGCCCCGTCCCGCCCGCGCCGCGGCTGCGGCTGGTGTGCGTGCCGCACGCCGGTGGCGCCGCCAGCGCGTACCGGCGCTGGGCGGGCCTGGACGCCGACGTGCTCGTGCAGGCGGTGCAGCTGCCCGGCCGGGAGGACCGCCTCGGCGAGCCCGCCCACCGGCGGATGGGAGCCGTGGCCGAGGAGGTGGCCGCCGCGGTGCTCGCGGAGGACGCCGCCGCGCCGGGCCTGCCGACGGTGCTGCTCGGGCACAGCCTGGGCGCGGCCGTCGCCCACGAGGTGGTGCTGCGGTTGCAGGGCCGCCTGCCCGGGCTGGCCGCCCTCGTGGTCTCCGGCCGCCGCGGCCCCACGCTGCCCGCACCCGGCGGCGGGGACCCGGAGGCCGCGCGCGGGCACCTGCACGGGGACCTGCACACCGCCGGCGACGAGGAGCTGCTGGGTTTCCTCGACGCCCTGGGCGGCACCGCGGGCGCCGTGCTGGCCGACGAGGAGCTGCGCGCGATGGTGCTGGGGGTGCTGCGCGCGGACCTGGAGGTCGCCGAGACCCACGTGCCGCCGCGGGGTGCGGCCGCGCGGGTGGCGGTGCCGCTGCTGGCGCTGGCCGGCGGCGGCGACCCGAGCGTCGCGCCCGCCGCGATCGCCGCGTGGGTGGACGTCGCCGCGGCCGGTGCCCGTGCCGTCGTGCTGCCCGGCGGGCACTTCTTCCTGCACGAGCAGCCGGGTGCGGTGCTGGCGCTGGTGCGCGAGCTCGCCGCCGGGTCCGTGGTCGGCAGCGGCGCGGTCCGGGGATGAGGCGGCGGGGCGCGCGGGCGGTGCTGCTGCTCGCCGGTGCGCTGGCGTGCTGCGTGCTCGCGGGTCTCGCCGTCGGCTCCCAGCCGGTGGCGCTGCCCGACGTCTGGTCGGCGCTCACCGCCCCCACCGGCAGCCCCGCCGACGTCGTGGTGCGCGAGCTGCGGGTGCCGCGCACCCTGCTGGGCCTCGCCGTCGGCGCCGCGCTCGGGATGGCCGGGGTGCTGGCGCAGGGCCACACCCGCAACCCGATGGCCGACCCGGGGCTGCTCGGCGTCGGGGCCGGCGCCTCCTGCGCGGTGGTGCTCGCCATCCAGCTGCTCGGGGTGCGCTCCCCGGCCGGCTACCTGTGGTTCGCGTTCGCGGGGGCGCTGCTGGCCGCCGCGGCGGTCGCGGCGCTGGCGCAGGCGGTGCGCTCGGCCTCGCCGGTGCTGGCGCTCGTGCTGTGCGGGGCGGTGGTCACCGCGTTCCTGTCGGCCGTCACGAGCGCGCTGGTGCTGGCCGACGCCACCACCCTGGACGCCTTCCGGTTCTGGTCGGTGGGGTCGCTGGCGGGGCGGCGCACCGAGGTCCTGCTGCCGGTGCTGCCGGCGATCGCCGCCGGCGCGGTCCTGGCGCTGGCCAACGCCCCCGGCCTCAACGCCCTGGCGCTGGGGGAGGACGCCGCCCGCGCGCTGGGGCAGCGGGTGTGGCTGACGCGCGCCACCGGCCTGGCCGCGATCACGCTGCTCACCGGGGCGGCGACGGCCGCCTGCGGCACCGTCGGGTTCGTGGGGCTCGTCGTGCCGCACCTGGCGCGCGACCTGGTGGGGGCGGACGTGCGCTGGCAGGTGCCGGTGGCGGGCCTGGCCGGCGGGGTGCTGCTGCTGGCCGCCGACGTCGTCGGCCGCGTCGCGGTGCGCCCGGGGGAGCTGCAGGTCGGCATCGTGCTCGCGCTGCTGGGCGCGCCGTTCTTCGTGGCGGTGGCGCGCCGGCGCCGGCTGGTGGCGGCGTGAGCGGCCCCGCCGCGGGGACCCGCACCGGCCGCACCCGGCCGGCCGCGCGCCCGGTGCCCCCC
>NZ_BAABIL010000598.1:0-3435 GCF_039542765.1 Kineococcus glutinatus | reverse complement strand
GAACCCGGCAGCGGCAGCGGCGGCGCGCCCGTCGCCGTGCTGCAGGGGCACGACGCCGGCGCGGTCGCCGCGATCCTCGGGGTGGTGGCCTCCGGCGCGCTCGTGGTGGTCCTCGACCCCACCACCCCCGCCGCCCGGCTGCGGCACTACGTGGAGGCCGCCGGCGCCCGCCTGTGCATCAGCGACGCCGCGCGCGCCGCCACCGCCGCCGAGGTCTGCGAGCTCGTCCTCGACCCCGACGCGGACGGCGCCTGGCGCGGCGCCGACCTGGAGGACGCGGCGCGGGAGCTGACCGCCGCGCAGCGCGCCGCCACCGACCCCGCGCTCATCGTCTACACCTCCGGATCCACGGGGAAGCCCAAGGGCGTCAGCTGCGACCACCGCTCGGTGCTGCACGACGCGTGGACCAACGCCGTCGCCACCGGCTGCTACGGCGCCGGCGACACCGTGGCCCACGTCCTGCCGATGGGCTTCTCCGCCGGCATCGGCGTCACCCTCACCTGCCTGCTCGTCGGTGCGCGCCAGGAGTTGTTCGACCCGCGCTCCCGCTCCGTGGCGCAGCTGCCCGGCTGGCTGCGGCAGGTGGGCGCCGACGCGCTCCTCGCCAGCCCCGCCATCCTCCGCGGTGCGCTGGCCGCGCTGCCGCCGGGCGAGCGCCTCGCCGACCTGTCCGTCGTGACGGTGGCCGGGGAGACCGTGCACGGCGCGGAGCTGGCCGCCCTCCGGGCCGCCGTCGGTCCCGCCTGCGAGGTGCGCAACCGCTACGGCTCCACCGAGACGTGGCTGATGAGCGAGTTCGTCATCGCCCCCGCCGACCCCGCCCCCGCGGGGGCTACCCCCGTCGGCCGGGCGGTGCCCGGGGTGCGGCTGCGGGTCGAGACCCCCGACGGCGAGCTGCGCTCGGAGGGCACCGGGCGGATCGTGCTCACCTCCCGCTGGCTCGGCGGGCGCTACTGGGGCGAGGATGAGCTCACCGCGGCCAGCTTCACCGACGAACCCGACGGCACCCGCTCCTTCCGCACCAGCGACGTCGGCGCGCTGGACGCCGACGGCTGCCTGCGCCTGCTCGGGCGCAGCGACCACAGCGTCAAGGTCCGCGGCCTGCTCGTGGCACCCGGCGAGGTCGACGCCGTCCTCTTCGCCCGACCCGACGTCCGCGAGGCCGTCGTCGTGGGCCTGCCGTCCCCGAGCACCGGGCGCACGCGCCTGGTGGCGTACGTCGTACCGGTCGGCGAGCGGCCGGCCGCCGCGGCGGTGCGCGCCGCGGTCCGCGCGGTGCTGCCGGCGCACATGGTCCCCGAGCAGGTCGTCTTCCTCGAGGCCCTGCCCCGCACCGAGCGGGGCAAGCTCGACCGCGCCGCGCTGCCCCAGCCGCCCGACGTGGTCGTGGGCGCCGACGCGCCCCGCACCGACTTCGAGCGCGTCGTCGCGGGCCTGTTCGCCCGCGTCCTGGAGCTCGACGAGGTCGGCGTCCACGACGACTTCTTCGCCCTGGGTGGCGACTCGCTGGCCGCCGAGGCCCTCATGGCGGCCGTCAGCTCCGAGGTGGGTGTCGACGGCGCCCGGCTGAGCACCGCGATGCTCGTCACGGCACCCACGGTCGCCGACTTCGCCCGGGTGCTGCGGGGGCACCGCCGCAGCGCCAGCGGCACCCACGTCGTGCTGCGCGAGGGCGGCACGCGCACCCCGCTGTTCTGCGTGGCCGGCGCCGGCGCGGTCGCCGTCGGCCTGCGGCCGCTGGCCCAGCACCTCGACCCCGACCAGCCCGTCCACGCCCTGCAGGCGCACCGCATCGAGAGCGGCGGCCTGCCCGACTGGTCGATCCGGGCCACGGCGCGCCGGCACCTGACCACCATCCGCGGGATCCAGCCCCACGGCCCGTACCGCCTGGCGGGGCACTCCCTCGGCGGCCTCGTCGCCCTGGAGATCGCCCACCGGCTGCGCGCCGCGGGCGAGGAGGTCGAGCTGCTGGCCGTCCTGGACTCCTTCCCGCCGGACCCGGCGCTCGCCCCGCCGGTGCTGGAGGGCTCCCTGCCCAACCGGGTCAAGGAGGTCCTCACCCTGCTCGGCACCGGGTTCGTGCCCAGCAGGGTGGGTGGTCACTACCTGCGCTTCCACCGGCAGGGCATGGCGATGCACCGGATGTACCGCGCACCCGCGTACACCGGCCGCACGCTCGTCGTGGTGGCCGCCGACGACCGCGACGCCGTCGCGCGTTCGCGGTGGGCGCCGCACCTGGCCGGGCCGTGGCGGGTGGAGCACGTCCGCGGCGACCACACCTCGATCCTGCGCGAGCCCCACGTGCGGGGGCTGGCGGCCGTGCTGCAGGGCGCGCTGGACGAGCTGCCCACCGCCGCCGCCACCGGCTCGGCGTGCGCCCGCGGGCCCGTCGTCACCCGCCAGCGCGCGAGCGCCGCGGCGGTGGGCGGCGGTGCCGCACGGGAGGGCGCACATCCCTCGGTACCGTGAAGGCGTGCTGAGCCCTCCGACCGCCGCCCCGGCGAACCCGCAGGAGGCGCCGGCCGGGTTCCAGGTGCACCTGGAGAACTTCTCAGGGCCCTTCGACCTGCTGCTCGGCCTCATCGGCAAGCACCAGCTCGACATCACGGAGGTCGCCCTCGCGCGGGTGACCGACGAGTTCATCGCCCACATCCGCGCCGCCTCCAGGAGCGGTCAGGAGTGGGACCTCGACGAGGCCAGCGAGTTCCTGCTCGTCGCCGCCACCCTGCTGGACCTGAAGGCGGCCCGGCTGCTGCCGGCGGCGGAGGTGGAGGACGCCGAGGACCTCGCGCTGCTGGAGGCCCGCGACCTGCTCTTCGCGCGGCTGCTGCAGTACCGCGCCTACAAGGAGGTCGCCGCCGCCTTCGCGCAGCGGCTGGCCGAGGGCGCCCGGCGGGTGCCGCGCGCGGTGGCGCTGGAACCGCACTTCGAGCGGCTGCTGCCGGAGCTCGTCCTCACGGTGACCCCCGAGCAGCTGGCGGCGATCGCGGGGCGGGCGCTGTCGCCCCGGCCGGTGCCCGTGGTGGGGCTGGAGCACCTGCACGTCAGCGCGGTCAGCGTGCGGGAGCAGGCGGTGGTGGTCGTGGCGCGGCTGCGCGCGGCGGGTGCGGCCGCGTTCGCGGACCTGGTCGCGGACGCCGGTGGTGGCCCCGATGCCACGCTCGTCGTGGTGGCGCGGTTCCTGGCGCTGCTGGAGCTCTTCCGCGAGCGCCAGGTGGTCTTCGAGCAGGAGGAGGCGCTCGGGCCGCTGCTGGTGCGGTGGCAGCCGGAGCAGGGCGCCGCGGAGGGTGCCGACGTGCTCGCCGGGGTGGACGAGTTCGACGGCACCGGCGGGTCGGAGGGCAGCGCGGCAGCGGTGCCCGGTGGGGGACGGGACGAGGCGTGAGCACGACGGATCAGCAGGACCCGGCGCTGGAGCAGGACCCGGCGCTGGAG
>NZ_BAABIL010000597.1:0-2225 GCF_039542765.1 Kineococcus glutinatus | reverse complement strand
CGCGCACCCCGCGCCAGGCCCGGCCCCGCGCCGCCAGCGGCAGGTAGCCCCAGGGCAGGCCGCGCCGGTGCGCCTCCGCCACCAGCAGCACCGTCGTGCCCGCGCAGTCGTTGACGTGCAGCACCCGCGGCTCCGGCCGCCCCCGGTCCCCGCCGGCGGGGTGCCGGGTCACGGCAGGTCGACCGTCACGCCGCCCGCGGCCGAGCGCAGCACCGCGTCGGCCACCGCCACGACCTGCAGCCCCTCCGCCATGCTCACCGTGCAGGACCCGCCCGCGTCGCCACCGGCGAGCACCGCGTCGCGGAAACCCGCCAGCTCCGTGCGCAGCGGCTCCGGCTTGGGGAACGCGAAGCGCGTCACGTCCCCCTCGCTGACACCGCGGAAACCCGCCAGCGCCTCCCACGACACCGGCACCGAGCCGTTGGCGTGCAGGGTGAGGTCGGCGGTGAGGGTGTCCGCGACGAACGTGCCGGCCTCGCCGGTCACCACGGTCACCCGCTCCTTGACCGGCGACATCCAGTTCACGACGTGGTTGGTGATCGTGCCGTCGGCCAGCGACCCGACGACCACGGCGAGGTCCTCGTGCGGGCGGCCCGTGCGGTGCGCGGTGCGCGCCGACACCGCCGCGAACGGGCTGCCCGTGATCCAGGCGGTGGAGTCGATGTCGTGGGTGCCGAGGTCCTTGACGACCCCCACGTCGCCGATGCGGGCGGGGAAGGGCCCCTGCCGGCGGGTCGCCACCTGGTGGATGCGGCCCAGCTCGCCCGCGGCCGTGCGCCGGCGCAGCTCCCGCAGCGCCGGGTTGCAGCGCTCGATGTGCCCCACGGCGCCGACGACCCCCGCCGCGGCCACGGCGTCGGCGATGCGCGCGGCGGTGGCCGGGTCCTGCGCCAGCGGCTTCTCCACGAGGACGTGCACCCCCGCCCCGGCCAGCGGCACCGCCACCTCCTCGTGCATCGCCGTGGGCACCGCCACGACGGCCAGGTCCACGCCGACCGCCAGCAGCGCGGCGACGTCCCGCACGACGCGGGCGCCCCCGGCGGCGCGGTGCGGGTCGCCGCCCACGTCCGCCGCGGCGACCAGCTCCACGCCCTCCAGGGAGCCCAGCACCCGCGCGTGGTGGCGGCCCATCGCCCCCAGGCCCACGACACCGGCGCGCAGCGGGCGCCCGGCGGCGCTCACCGGCCCGCCGCCACGGCCGCGACGGCCCCGGCGATGCGCTCGACGTCACCCTCGCCCAGCGCCGGGTGCACGGGCAGCGAGAGCACCTGCGCGGCCGCGAGCTCGGTGTGCGGCAGCGGCGCGTGCACCGCCCCCGCGAAGGCGGGCAGCCGGTGCACCGGCACCGGGTAGTAGGCCGCGGCCCCCACCCCGTGCGCGGCCAGGGCCGCCGCGAAGGCGTCCCGGTCGTGGCCCACCACCCGGATCGTGTACTGGTGCCACACGTGCTCGGCGCCCTCCGCCGTCACCGGCAGCACCACACCCGCGGGGGCGAGCGCCCCGATCGCCGCGGTCAGGGCGGCGGCGTTGCGCCGGCGCGCCGCCGTGCGCTCGCCCAGCCGGCGCAGCTGCACCCGGCCGATGGCGGCGTGCAGGTCGCTCATGCGCACGTTGAGCCCGACGACCTCGTTGCGGTAGCGCTGCTCCATGCCCTGGTTGCGCAGCAGCCGGGCGGTGCGCTCCACCACGGCGTCCCCCGTGGTGATCATGCCGCCCTCGCCGGAGGTCATGTTCTTCGTCGGGTAGAAGGAGAAGGCCGCGGCGTCGCCCAGCGTGCCCACCGCCCGCCCCCGCCACGCCGCCAGGTGCGCCTGCGCGGCGTCCTCCAGCACCAGCAGGCCGTGCTCGGCGGCCAGCGCGCCGAGCGCGGTCATGTCCGCGGGGTGCCCGAAGAGGTGCACGGGCACCAGCGCCCGGGTGCGCGGACCGACCACGGCCGCCACCGAGGACGCCTCCAGGCAGAACGTCACGGGGTCGACGTCGGCGAACACCGGCACCGCGCCGGTGAGGGCCACGGCGTTGGCGGTGGCGGCGAACGTGAAGGACGGCACGACCACCTCGTCGCCGGGCCCGACGCCCAGGGCCAGCAGCGCCACGTGCAGCGCGGAGGTGCCGGAGTTGACGGCCACCCCGCGCCGGCCGGGGGTGGCGGCGGCGCAGAACTCCGCCTCGAACGCGGCGACCTCCGGGCCCTGCACGAGGTGGCCGCCGGCCAGCACCGCCGC
>NZ_BAABIL010000596.1:0-619 GCF_039542765.1 Kineococcus glutinatus | reverse complement strand
TCCAGGTGCTCCATCAGGGTGGGGCCGGTGTACCAGGGGGTGCTGGCGGAGCGGTGCACCACGTTGTCGCCGTGCTTGGCCGCGATCGGCACCACCAGCAGGTCCACCGCGCCGCCCCCGACGCCCTGCAGGCGTCGGGCCATGTCCTGCAGCTCGGCCTCGACCTGGCGGAAGCGGGTCTGGTCGAAGTCGACGAGGTCCATCTTGTTGACCGCGGCGACCAGGTGGGGCACCCCGAGCAGGGTGGCGATGCGGGCGTGGCGGCGGGTCTGGCGCAGCACCCCGGCGCGGGCGTCGACCAGCAGCACCGCCACGTGGGCGTTGGAGGCGCCGGTGGCCATGTTGCGGGTGTAGCGCTCGTGGCCGGGGGTGTCGGCCAGCACGAAGGAGCGCCGGGCGGTGGCGAAGAAGCGGTAGGCCACGTCGATGGTGATGCCCTGCTCGCGCTCGGCGCGCAGCCCGTCCGACAGCGCCGCCAGGTCCGGCACGCCCTCGCCGTCGCGCACGGCGTCGAGGTGGTCCAGCGGCAGGGAGTCGGTGTCGTGCAGGATCCGCCCGATCAGGGTGGACTTGCCGTCGTCCACCGACCCCGCCGTCGCCAGCCGCACCAGCTCACGGG
>NZ_BAABIL010000595.1:0-1999 GCF_039542765.1 Kineococcus glutinatus | reverse complement strand
GTAGGCCCGCCGGGAGCGCCCGGCCCGCCGGCACCGCCGCACGGGAGGCGCGCGCGGTGCGGGCGGCACGGCCGGGCGCCGACGCAGCGGAGCCGGCGTGCTCCGAACGGCTGGGATCGCTCACCCACACCGGTCACGCTCCGCCACCACCGCTGCCCCTGCCGCCGCAGGCGGGACCGGACCCGGGACCGGGGCCGGGCACACCCGGGACCGCGTAGCCCCGCGGCGGCGGTCCCTGCGAGGATCGCCGCCGTGACCGCTGCCCCGACCCGCGCCGACGTCGCCCGCATGGTCGACCACACCCTGCTCAAGCCCGAGGCGGGCCCCGCCGACGTGGCGGCGCTGTGCGACGAGGCGCGCGCCCTCGGCGTGCTGGCGGTGTGCGTCTCCCCGTCGCTGCTGCCCGTGGACGGCACCGGCCTCGTCGTCGCCACCGTCTGCGGCTTCCCCTCCGGCAAGCACACCAGCGCCGTGAAGGCCGCCGAGGCCGCGGAGTCCGTGGCGCGCGGCGCGCAGGAGGTGGACGTGGTGATCGACGTGGCCGCCGCGCTGGCCGGGGACTTCGACGCGGTGCGCGCCGACGTGGCCGCCGTGCGCGCCGCCGTGCCCGCCCCCGGCGTCCTGAAGGTGATCGTGGAGTCCGCGGCGCTGACCGACGAGGCGCTGGTGGGGGCGTGCCTGGCCGCCGAGGCCGCCGGGGCCGACTTCGTGAAGACCTCCACCGGCTTCTCCGCCGCCGGCGGCGCCAGCACCCACGCCGTGGCCCTCATGCACGCCACCGTCGGCGGCCGGCTGGGGATCAAGGCCAGCGGCGGCATCCGCACCGCCGCGCAGGCCCGCGCGATGATCGAGGCCGGCGCCACCCGCCTCGGCCTGTCCGGCACCCGCGCCGTCCTGGACGGCTGGGACGCCTGAGCGCACCCGCAGCACCGCCGGCCCGCAGCAGCACCGACACCCGAGGAGGAACCGCCGTGTCCGAGCCCCTGGGCGACCAGCGCGAGATCGAGTGCTGGCTGACCGACATGGACGGCGTGCTCGTCCACGAGGAGCGCGCCCTGCCGGGGGCCGCGGAGTTCCTGTCCCGGCTCGTCGACACCGGCCGCCGCTTCCTCGTCCTCACCAACAACTCGATCTTCACGCCCCGCGACCTCGCCGCCCGGCTGGCCCGCAGCGGGCTGTCCGTGCCCGAGGAGTGCATCTGGACCTCGGCGATGGCCACCGCCGACTTCCTCGCCCGGCAGATGCCGCAGGGCTCCGCCTACGTCATCGGCGAGTCCGGTCTCACCACCGCCCTGCACGAGGCCGGTTTCGTCCTGACCGACACCTCCCCGGACTACGTGGTGCTCGGCGAGACCCGCACCTACTCCTTCGAGGCCATCACCCGGGCCATCCGGCTGCTGGAGCGCGGCGCCCGCTTCATCGCCACCAACCCCGACGTCACCGGGCCCTCCGCCGAGGGGTCGCTGCCCGCCACCGGCTCCGTGGCCGCGCTCATCACCCAGGCCACCGGTGCCAAGCCGTACTTCGTGGGCAAGCCCAACCCGATGATGTTCCGCTCCGCGATGAACCGGATCGAGGCGCACTCGGAGACCACCGCCATGGTCGGGGACCGGATGGACACCGACGTCGTCGCCGGCATCGAGGCCGGTCTGCGCACCTTCCTCGTGCTCACCGGTTCCACGCGGCGCGAGCAGGTGGAGCGCTTCCCGTTCCGGCCGCACCGCGTGGTGGACTCCGTCGCCGATCTGGTCGCGCTCGTCTGAGCGGCGCGGCGGGCCGCGGTGAGCGCTGCGTGACGGTGGCGGCGCGCAGGTCCCGCCGGACGGGCGAGGTCGTCCACCGGTAGCGGCCGGGAAGGTCAAGGAGCGCGCTCCGCGCGACGACACACCGTCCATGCCGGAGAGCGCGCCGTCGGTGGCGTCGGACGAGGTGCGGCCGCGCCGTCGTCCGCCGGCGTGCCCGGCCGCGGCAGCGCGCCACGTCCTCGCCGCCGTCGCCA
>NZ_BAABIL010000594.1:0-1030 GCF_039542765.1 Kineococcus glutinatus | reverse complement strand
CTGGAGCCCGGCGACGGGTGCGCAGCTGGTCAAGGGCGCGATCCGGGACCGCTGGGGCGCGCTGGGCTGGGAGCTGGGCCCGCTGGGCTTCCCCGTGACGGGTGAGGTGCCGGTGCGGGGCGGGGCGTTCACCGCCTTCCAGGGCGGGTCGGTGTACTGGAGCCCGGCGACGGGTGCGCAGCTGGTCAAGGGCGCGATCCGCGACGCCTGGGCGGCGCAGCGCTGGGAGCTGGGCCGGCTGGGCTTCCCCGCCTCGGAGGAGCAGGTGGTGCCCGGTGGGGTGCGGCAGCGCTTCGAGGGCGGGGCGATGACGTACTCGTGGTCGACGCGGCGGGTGACGACGACCTACCGCTGACCTCCCGCCGGCCCTCCGCCGGGGCCGGTGGGGACCTCCTCCCGACGACCGACGCGACCTGCGCCGGACGGGTGATCCGCGCGCGCCGGGACCCCGGGATCCTGGGAGGGTCCTGTGCCACCGGCTCCCGGAGCCACCGGCCACCCGAGCGAGGAGAACCACCATGTCGTCGTACCCGCCGCCGCCGCCCGGGTACCCCGCCGCCTACGGCGAGCAGACCCCCGCCGCCCCGCAGCGCAACGGGCTGGGGGTCGCCGCGCTGGTGCTGGCGGTGCTGGCGCTGCTCGTCGCGTGGGTGCCCTTCATCGGGGTGATCGGCCTGGTGCTGGCCGTCGTGGCCGTGGTCCTCGCCGTCGCGGCACGCCGGCGGGTCAAGCAGGGGCGCGCCGGCAACGGCGGCGTCGCGCTCGCCGGTCTCGTCATCGGGGTGGTCGCGCTCGTGGTGGCGGCCGCCGTCAGCGCGCTGTCCGTCTGGCTCGTCGCCAACAGCGACGAGTACTGGAGCTGCCTGGAGGGGTCGAACGGTGACCAGGCCGTCGTCCAGCAGTGCACGGAGGACTGGCAGCGGGACCTCACGAGCTGAGGACCGCGCGAGCCGAGGACCCACGGGGAGGGGCCGCCCGCACCACGCGGGCGGCCCCTCCCCGCGCCCGGGCCCGCTCACGCCCCCGCCGG
>NZ_BAABIL010000593.1:0-2694 GCF_039542765.1 Kineococcus glutinatus | reverse complement strand
CCGGCTACGAGGCGCAGCTGCAGTACGCCGAGGACGACATCTCCGTGCAGGTCAACCAGATCGAGACGATGATCGCCGATGGCGTCGAGGTCCTCGTCGTCGCCGCGATCGACGGCAAGCAGCTCACCTCGGTGCTGCAGGGGGCCAAGGACGCCGGCATCCCGGTCATCTCCTACGACCGCCTCATCCTCAACTCCCCGAACATCGACTACTACGCGACGTTCGACAACTTCCAGGTCGGCGTCCAGCAGGGCACCTACATCAAGGACGCCCTCCAGCTCGACACCGCACCGGGACCGTTCGAGGTGGAGCTCTTCGGGGGCTCGCCCGACGACAACAACGCGTACTTCTTCTTCGACGGCGCGATGTCGGTCCTGCAGCCCTACATCACCGCCGGCAAGCTCGTCGTCAAGAGCGGCCAGATGGACATGGGCAAGATCGCCACCCTGCGCTGGGACGCCGCGACGGCCCAGCAGCGCATGGCCGCCCTGCTCGCCACCCACTACGCCGACGCCGCGGTCGACGCCGTCCTGTCCCCCTACGACGGCATGAGCATCGGCATCATCACCAGCCTCAAGGCCGCCGGGTACGGCACCGCGGAGAAGCCGCTGCCGGTCGTCACCGGCCAGGACGCCGAGCTGGAGTCGGTGAGGTCCATCATCGCCGGCGAGCAGTCGCAGACCGTCTACAAGGACACCCGCGAGCTGGCCGAGGTCGCCGTCGACATGGCCCAGGCGGTGCTGGAGGGCAGGGAGCCGGAGATCAACGACACGGAGACGTACGACAACGGCGCGAAGATCGTCCCGTCGTACCTGCTGCAGCCCGTCTCCGTGGACGAGACCAACTACGAGGAGGTCCTCGTCGGCGGCGGGTACTACACCGCCGACCAGCTGGGCTGATCCCGCCGCGGGGCACCCCGCCGCCCGTCGGGGTGGTGGGGTGCCTCACCGCCGGCGCCGCACCGGGCCGCCGGAGCTGTCCCGCACCACCAGCTGCGGCGCGATCGGCGCCGACGCCGGCCCCGCGGGCGCCTCGCCGAGCTGCGCCAGCACCGCCAGCACGCAGCGGCGGCCCAGCTCCCGGAAGTCCTGGCGCACCGTCGACAGCGGCGGCCACGAGTGCGCCGCCGCCGGCACGTCGTCGAACCCCACGACCGCCACCTCCGCCGGCACGCCCACCCCGGCCTCCTGCAGGGCGTGCACCAGGCCCAGCGCCATCAGGTCGTTGGCCGCGAACACCGCCACCGGCCGCCGCGCCGGGCGCCGGGCCGGCGGCAGCGCCGCCCAGCGCCGCAGCAGCTCCCGGCCCGCCGCGTAGCCCGAGTCGCCCGACCAGTCCCCCGGCAGCGGCTCCACCACCGGCGCACCCGCCTCCAGCAGCGTCCGGCGCCAGCCCCGCTCGCGGCGGTCGCCCTCCGGCCAGCCGTCGGGCCCGCGCAGGTGCAGCACCGTCTCGTGCCCCAGGTCGAGCAGGTGCCGGGTCGCCAGCCGCGCCCCCAGCTCCTGGTCGACGGACACGCCCGCCAACGCCCCCGTCACGTGTGCCTGCGCCACCACGACCGGCACCCCCGGCGGCGCCGGCAGCGCACCGACCGCCGAGGCCACCGACGTCACGATCACGATGCCCTCCACCTGCTGCGCCGCCAGGTGGTCCACCGCGGCCCGCAGCGTGTCCGGGCGCACCTCCACCAGGCTCGTCAGCACCACCGACCGGCCCAGCGCGCGGGCCGCCTCCTCCACCCCCAGCACCGTGTGCACCGGACCGTGGTGGACGCCGAAGGGGGTGATGACACCCAGCAGGCCCGAGCGGTTGGTGACCAGCGCCCGCGCCGCGGGGTTGCGGCGGTAGCCCAGCTCCTCGATGGCCGCCAGCACCCGCGCCCGCGTCTGCGGGCGCACCGCGCCCGCGTCGTTGAGCACCCGCGAGACCGTCTGGTGGGAGACCCCCGCGACCCGCGCCACGTCCGCCATCACCGGCGGGCGGCCGCCGGCGGCGGGCGTCGCAGTCACGCCGACACCCTAGGTGGCCGCGGGCGTCGCCCGGCAGCACCGCACCCCCGGGTGGGCCGACCGCACCCGGGCTCAGCGCAGCAGCAGACCCACCACGGCCGGCACCACCGCCACCGCCGCCCCCACCACCAGCAGCGCGGAGTCGGCGCGGGTCCACGGCGCCGGCTCCGCCCACGTGCGCCGGCCGCAGCCGGCGAACCCGCGCGCGTCCATCGCCGCCGCCGCCCGCTCCGCCGAGCGCAGCGCCACGACCAGCACCCCGAACGTCATGGCCGCCGCGAACCGCGCCCGCTGCACCGGGGAGCGGCCCGGCCCCAGCCCCCGGGCGCGCCGGGCCCTGGCCAGCGCGTCCCACGCCTCGTGCAGCTGCTCCAGCCGCTGCAGCGCCGCCGTCGCCGCCACCACCGGGCGCGCGGGCAGGCGCAGCCGCTGGGCGAGGGCGTCCCCCAGCCGGCTCGGGTCCACCCAGCCCAGCAGCAGCGCCCCCGGCACCACGAGCACGAGGACGCGCAGCGCGGCGGTGACCGCCACCTCCGACCGGTCCGGCCCGCCCGCACCCAGCAGCCAGGTGGACCAGCCCACCGAGACGGCGGCCAGCCCCACCCCCACCAGCCGCGGCAGCACCGCCCGCAGCGACGGCGCCGCGAAGGGCGCCAGCAGCAGCTGCACCGCCAGCGCGGCCGCA
>NZ_BAABIL010000592.1:0-2108 GCF_039542765.1 Kineococcus glutinatus | reverse complement strand
CCGCACGCCATCGCGACCGTGGCGTCGCGCCCTCGAGTGTCCCGCACCCCGGCCCGCGCGGAAAGGACCCTTTCCGCTGCCCCGCAGGGGTTCCGGACGGCGGAAAGGGTCCTTTCCGCGGAACGGGGGCGCGGGCGGGCGCGCGAACCCGGAGACGGGCGCCCGGGGTCTCAGCCCACCGAGCGGGGCGACGGGCCCGCCGGGGGCGACGCCAGCCGCGCCGCCGTCGAGATGAGCGCCGCGTGGACGAACGCCTGCGGCAGGTTCCCCCGCAGCTGCCGCTGCTGCACGTCCCACTCCTCCGCCAGCAGCGCCGGCGGCCCGCACGCCGCCCGGTTGCGCTCGAACAGCCGGAACGCCGCCACCTCGTCCCCGCGGGCGTGCTCCGCCGCCGCCAGCAGGAACCCGCACAGCAGGAACGCCCCCTCGCCCTCGCCCAGCGGCAGCGAGTCCGGCGAGTACCGGTAGACGTACCCGTCCACCACCAGGTCGCGGCGCACCGCCGCCAGGGTGGCGTCCGAGCGCGGGTCGTCCACCGGCAGCGCCCCGTACAGCGCCGGGCGCAGCAGCGCCGCGTCCACCCCCGGCTTGCCCGGGCTGCGCTGCCAGCGGCCCTCCACCGGGTGCAGGCAGCGCCGCGACGTCTCCGCCAGCAGCTGGTCGGCGAGCACGCTGATCCGCCCCGCCTCCGGCGGCTGCACCACCCGCGCGGCGGCGCGCAGCCCCGCGACGCACTCCAGCCGGGAGTGCGCCCACCAGTCGTCCTCGATCTCCCAGATCCCGGCGTCGGGCTCGTCCCAGCGCCGCTCCACCGCGTCGACCACCGCGTGCAGCGCCCGCCACCCGTCGACGTCGAGGGCGTCGTGCTGCGCGGCGGTGGCCAGCAGCTGCAGCACCTCCCCGCACGCGTCCAGCTGGAACTGCCCCGCCACGTGGTTGCCCGCCACGTCGCAGCCGCCGGGGTAGCCGGGCAGCCCCACGGGCCGCTCCGCCGGCACCGGGTCGCCCAGCACCGTGTACGCCGGGCGCAGCGCCGGCCCGTCGGCCAGCACCCGCGCCACCACGAAACGCACCAGGGTGTCGAACAGCGGCAGCGGATCACCGCAGGCGGCCATCGCCAGGCCCGCGTAGCACTGGTCCCGGATCCAGGCGTAGCGGTAGTCGTAGCTGCGACCGCGGTCGGCGTGCTCGGGCAGCGCCATCGTCGCGGCCGCCACCATCCCCCCGGAGTCGCTGGTCAGCCCCCGCAGCAGCGCGTAGGAGTGCCGCGCCTCCTCCGGCGCCACCGAGTGCTGCGCGGCCAGCGCGCTGTCCGGCACCGCCGAGCGCCACGTGTGCACCGTCGCCGCCCAGGCGTGGTCGCAGTCCACGGGCTCGCCGGGGGAACCCTCGCCCACCTCCAGCACCAGGTCGTGCACCTGCCCGGCCGGCACCCGCAGCCGCTGGCGCAGCACCCCGTCGTCGTCGGCCGTCGCGCCGGCCAGGCCCGTCAGCCGCACCCGCAGGTCGCCGGTGCGGGCGCTCCAGCGGCCGGCGTCGTCGCGGCGCAGCTCCCGCAGCTTCCGGGTGCCGTACCCGGCCCGCAGGTCCAGGACGACGTCCACCTCCGCGTCGCCCTCCGCGGCGCGCACCTGGCGCAGCACCACGGCGCGGCGGGGGTCGCTGGGCATCGCGAGGGCGTCGCGGCACTCGACCCGGGCGCCGTCGCGGCAGGTCCAGCGGTGGCGGAAGACGAGCGTGCCGCTCTCGTAGAACCCGCCCCACACGAAGGAACCGGTGGGGGTGACGGCGAAGGCGCCGCGGCCGCCGAGGAGCTGGGCGAGCACGGCGTCGTCGTGCCAGGTGGGCACGCACAGCCACACCATGTCGCCGCGGGGGCCCACGAGGGCGCCGCGCGCGCCGTCGGCGACGAGGGCGTAGTCGCGCAGCACGTGCGGCGGGAAGCTCGCGGGCGGGGTCGGGGCGGGGTCGGGGCGGGGGGCGCTCACCGGGCCACCCCACCCCGGGCGGGGCGCCACCGCACCCCGGGGCGGGGCCTGGGGTCGCCTGAACCCGGAGTTGGGCGCACCAAGCGGGGCTTGGGGTCGCCCGAACCCGGAGTTGGGCGC
>NZ_BAABIL010000591.1:0-1171 GCF_039542765.1 Kineococcus glutinatus | reverse complement strand
ACCACGGCGGCCACCACACCGGCCACCCCGCGGCCGCGCCCACCGCGCGGCAACCGCACCCGCGGTGGGCGCGGTGGCGGGCAGAAGCGCCCCAGCGTGCCCAGCTGGGACGAGATCGTGTTCGGGGCCAAGCGCGACTGACCGGCGCGGGCCGGCGACACCGGGGCCGCCGGCCCGGGCCCGCCGGTTCCCGCCGGGCGGGGCGCGCTCAGCCGCCCGTGGCGAACAGCGGGACGAGCCGCTCCTGCGGGGTCAGCGCGCCGTGCAGGCCCAGCAGCCGCAACAGCTCCGGGCGCTGGCGGCGGGAGTCGACGACGGCGACCTCCCCGCGCATCACCGCGAGGACGTCCCCGATGCGTGGGTGCACCGCCGCCTCCACCGGGCCGAACCAGCCCGCGGCGACCGCCTCCGCACGCGTGAGCACCCACGCCTGAGCACCCAGCCGCCCCCGCCACGCCGCCGCGACCTGCGCGGCCGCCCCCGGCTCGCAGTACAGGTGCAGCGCGCGCGGCTCCCCGCCGGCGTGCCGCAGCCCCGCGGTCAGCTCCGGTTCCACCGCCAGGTCCACCCGCTGCGCGAAGGGCACGTCGACCATGCCGTGGTCGGCGGTCACCACCAGGCGGCAGTCGCGCGGCAGGCGGCGCGCCAGGGCGGCCAGCGCGGCGTCCACCCGCTCCAGCTCCTCACCCCACTCCCGCGAACCGACACCGCGGCCGTGGCCCGTGCGGTCCAGCTCGCCCCAGTACACGTAGACGAGGCTGCGGGCGGCGCTGCGCACCGCCGCGACGGCGGCGTCCACCCGCGCCTCCAGCACGTCCGGGGTCGCGACGAACCGCCCGCCGCGCAGCGTCGCCTCGGTCAGCCCGGAGCCGTCGAAGTGCCCCGGCCCCACCCGGACGACCTCCACGCCCGCCGCCTGCGCCTCCTGCAGGACGGTCGGGTGCGGTTGCCAGCGGCGCGGGTCCAGCTCCGCGTCCCACGCGAGCTGGTTGACCAGGACGTCGCGGGCGGGGTCGAGGACCTCGTAACCGACCAGGCCGTGCACCCCCGGGGGCAGCCCCGTGCCGAACAGGCCCATGCTCGTGGCCGTCGTCGTGGGGAACCCCGCCTCGATCGTGCGGTGGTCGCCGTCGCGGCGCAGGCGGCGCAGGAACGGCGCGTGCCCGCCGCG
>NZ_BAABIL010000590.1:0-3413 GCF_039542765.1 Kineococcus glutinatus | reverse complement strand
GTGCGGTCCGTGAACGAGGTGATCGCCATCGACATGTCGACCTCGAGGTCGAAGCGGACGTTCCCGCTGGAGCGCGCCGCCGCCGCCGCCCGCGCCGTCGCCGAGCGCGGCCGCCGCGGCAAGGTCGTCCTCGTGCCCTGAGCCGGCGCCTCAGCGCACCCCGGCCCGGTCGCGCACGCGCTCGGGGACCTCCGCGGCCGGCAGCGGCCGCGCGTACAGGTAACCCTGCACCAGACCGCACCGCAGGCCGCGCAGCACCTCCGCCTGCTCCGCGGTCTCCACGCCCTCCCCGATGACGTCGAGGCCGAGGTTGCGGGCCAGCGCGACGATGGCCGCCACCAGGGTGGTCGTGGCGTCGTCGCCGGTGAGCTCGCTGACGAACGAGCGGTCGATCTTCACGGTGTCCACGGGCAGGTGCCGCAGGTAGGACAGGCTGGAGTACCCGGTGCCGAAGTCGTCGATCGCGATGCGCACCCCCAGGGCCCGCAGCCGCTGCAGGCGGGCGGCCACGTCCTGCAGGTCGTGCGCCAGCACGCTCTCGGTGACCTCCAGCGTCAGCTGGTGCGCGGGCAGCCCGCTGGCCGCCAGGGCCAGGCGCACGGCCGTGACCACGTCGTCGTCGGCCAGCTGCACCGCGGAGACGTTCACCGCGACGCGGACCTCCCGGCCGCGCTCGTGCGACCACGCCGCGGCCTGCGCGGTGGCGGTCTGCAGCGCCCACGCCCCGATCGCGCGGATGTGCCCGCCGCTCTCGGCCAGCGGCACGAAGTCCAGCGGCGGCACCAGCCCGCGCACGGGGTGGCGCCAGCGCAGCAGCGCCTCGTAACCCTCCACCTCGCCGTCGTCGAGCTGGACGGTCGCCTGGTAGTGCAGCTCCAGCTGCTCCAGCGCGAGGGCGTCCGCGAGGTCCTCCGCGAGGCTGGCGCGGTCCTGCGCGGCCTCGTCCATGCCCTCGGCGAAGACCACCAGCCGGTCGCGACCGGCGGTCTTGGCCAGGTGCACCGCCAGGTCCGCGTCGCGCAGCAGCGCCTGCGCCGAGCGGACCCGGGTGACCGCGCTGTCGGCGACGCCGATGCCGACGTGCACGCGGGTGCGCTGCCCGGCCACCTCCAGGGGCTCGGCGAGGACGGTGAGGAACCGCTCCGCGAGCCGGCGGGCGCTGGCGGCGTCCCCGCCGACCGCGACGGCGAACTCGTCGCCACCCAGGCGCGCGACCCGGTCGTCGCGGCGCACGCAGCTGCCGAGGCGCTCCGCGACCGCCCGCAGCAGCTCGTCGCCGGCGGCGTGGCCGCGGACGTCGTTGACGGCGCGCACGTCGTCCACGTCGACGACGAGCACGCTCAGCGGCTGCGACCGCGCCAGGCGGCGGGTCAGCTCCTCCTCCAGCAGGGTCCGGTTGGCCAGGCCCGTGAGGGGGTCGTGCAGGCCCTGCTGCTCGTTGTGGCGCCAGGACGCCAGGTGGGCGACGCTGGCGGCGAGGACGAACCCGCCGTGCACGCCCGCCCACCACCACGGGTGGTGGACGGCCCCGTGGTGGCCGTAGACGCCGTGCGGGTCCAGCGTCCCCAGCACGCCGTGGTGGGCCACGACGATGCCCAGCCCCACCCCGAAGGGCACCCAGTCCTGGTAGAGGGCGACCACGCCGACCATCACGAAGAAGTGGAAGTGCGCCTCCGTCAGCCCGCCCGCCAGGTGCACGAGGACGGCGGACGCGGCGAACAGGCTCGTCGTGGCCGCCGCCGCCCGCCCCTTGCGCCCCCACGGGCACCACCGCGCCAGCAGCGCCGGCGCGGCCACCACGACACCCGCCGCCAGCGCCTGCCACCAGCCGGCACCCCACCCGAGGGCGAGGACCACCAGGGCCAGGGCCTGCAGCAGCGCCAGGCGCACGATGGTGCGGTGCCGGCGCTGCCACACCGCCTCGGGCAGCAGGCGCCCCTCGGGCAGCAGGCCGGCGAGGAACCACGGCAGCCGCCCGCGCTCCTGCGGGTGCGCCAGCTGCGGTCCACCGGTCCGCGCCGGTGCACCGGCTCCCCTGCTCGACGCCGTCACCCCGTGGTCATCGGCGCCGCGCGCGCCGGACCTGACGACCGCGGTCGCGGTGCGCGACCGGTTCACCCGGTCGGGTGCGGCGCGTGCGGGCGCAGCCGGAACCGCTGGAAGCGCACCTCGCGGCGCAGCTCGAAGCCGAGGTGCTCGTAGAGCCGGATCGCGCCGGTGTTGTCGGCCGAGGCGTGCAGGAACGCCGTCCGCCCGGCGCGGCGCGCGTCCGCCACCACCGCCGCGACCAGCCGGGACGCCAGCCCCTGCCCGCGCACCGACGGGTCGGTGCACACGGCGCTGACCTCCGCGAAGCCGTCCGGGTGCAGCCGCTGCCCGGCCATCGCCACCAGGCGCCCGGCGCGGCGGACGCCCAGGTAGGTCCCGGTCTCCGGCGTGCGCGGGCCGAACGGGCCGGGCCGGGTGCGCTCGGCCAGCTCGAGCATCTCCGCCGCGTCGGCCGGCCCCAGCCGCAGCGCCTCGGGGTCGTCGCCGGCCTCGACGTGCACGTCGACGAGCTGCACGCCCGGCAGGTCCCAGGTCAGCTCCGCCGCGGCCGGCACGTGCGCCGGCACCGCGAAGAGGACGACCTCCCGCCCCCCGCTGATCGCGGCGAGGTCCGCCCAGTCCGCGTCGTCGGCGTCCGCCGGCAGCCCCGCGAGCGGCCCGACGGCCGGGTCGTAGCGCACCGCGCGGCCCCGGCGCAGGGACAGCGGCGCGTGCGCGCCCAGCAGGGAGGACAGCACGGGGTTGTCGAGGGCGTCGGCCCCGCGGGGCCCCGCCGGTGCCTCCGCCCCCGCCGCCGCGGCGGCGCTCACAGCCACCCGGCGGGCGGGCCCGACAGCGGCCGCCAGTCCGGCAGGGTCTGCTGGGTGACGAGGACGAACGCGGACAGCGCCACCAGCGCCAGGAACGCCACGAGGACCTGCGTCTCGCGCTGACCCGGCGTCGCGGCGCGCAGCACCAGGCGGCTGCCGCGCTGCAGCGAACGACCGCCCGGGCCCCACCACGCGGTGAGCACCGCCGCCAGCGCCCCCACCGCGAGCAGCCGCGGCTCGGCCGGTCCCCCGGCGCTGACCCCGCCCAGCAGGCGCACGACGAAGGTGGTGCTGACGCCGACGAGCAGCGGCAGCACCGTGGCCACCGCGGTGGTCAGCGCCGCGCGCAGGGTGTTCCACGGCACCGACAGCGCCACCGCCAGCCCGTCGCTGGCCCGTGGGCCGGCCACCTCCCGCCGGCGCAGCAGGGTGCTGCGGCAGCGGTCCACGGTGCGGGCGGCGACCGCGCCCGCGACGGCGAGGACGACACCGGCCGTGGGGGCGACGGCGCAGACGCCGACGAGCGCCAGCAGCCCGACGAGCAGGGTGCCGGTG
>NZ_BAABIL010000589.1:0-3771 GCF_039542765.1 Kineococcus glutinatus | reverse complement strand
GGGGCGGTGGTGACGACCACCACCCGCCGCCGGCACCGGCCCGGAGTCGCGGCGGTGCGCCCGTCGCTGGCCCGCGCGGTGCTGGCCCTGCTGCGCGCGCACCCCACCTGGGGCCTGCTGGGCGCGGTGGGGTTCCTGACCACCTCGCTGGTGGGCACCTACGGCGTGGTCACCGGCTGGCTGTGGGGGCAGGTGGTGGCCGCCCTGAGCGCGGGCCGGACACCGTGGCCGCAGGTGCTGGTGCTGGCGGGCGGTCTGCTGCTGGTGCCACCGGCGCTGGCGTTCGCGTTCCGCGTCTACCCGCTGTGGTGGGTCTCGTGCACGCTGCGGCTGCGGTTGTCGGTGCTGCGCGGGCAGACGATGCAGCGCCGGCTGCGCCGCACGTCGCCGGGCGAGGTGGTGGCGCGCGCGCTGGACTCCGACCGGCTGGTCCTCTACGCCGACCGGTGGGTGGACGTGCTGCTGGGGTCGCTGCTGGTGCTGGCCACCGCGGCCTTCGGCGGACGGGTGCTGGCCGCGGCGGTGCTGGGCGCCGTGCTGCTGGTCTCGGCGCTGGTGTCGGCGGCGGGCGCCCCGCTGGCCGGTGGCGCCGCCCGCGCCGCCGGTGACGAGCGGGCCCGGCTGGGGCAGGCGCTGGCCTCGGCGGTGGAGGCGGCCCGCACGGTGAAGCTGGCCACCGCCACCTCCGCGGTGCAGGAGCACCTGCGCGCGGTGGACGGCCGCCGGATCGCGGCGTCGATCCGCGAGCACCGGGTGCGGGCGGTGCTCAACGGCGTGCCGGGGGTGCTGTGCGAGGCGGGTGTGGTGCTGGCCTGGGCGGGTGTGCTGCTGGGGGCGTGGGAGCTGGCGACGGCGCTGCTGCTGAGCACGACCCTGGCGGGGTTCGCGTGGTTCGGCACGTGCGCGGGCGCGGCGGTCCTGGAGGCGCCGGTGGCGCGGCGCTGGGTGCAGGCGGCCACCGAGCTGTCGGGGGGGCGCGACGTGACGGCGCTGCCGCCGGCGGTGGACCTGGTGGCGGGGCGCACCCCACCGCCGGCGCCGGCGGGGCGGGTGCCGTTGCGGGAGCTGGCGCTGGAGGGGCTCAGCGCGGTCCACGACGACGGCACGGTCGGGGTGGAGGGCGTGGACCTGGTCGTGGAGCGCGGTTCGCTGGTGCTGCTGGCCGGGCGGGTGGGCTCGGGCAAGTCGAGCCTGCTGTCGAGCCTGGTGGGCCTGGTGGACCACGAGGGGGTGGTGCGCTGGAACGGGCGCGAGGTCGCCGACCCGCAGGTGTTCCTGCGCCCGGGGCAGGTGGCGTACGTGGGGCAGGTGCCGCGGGTGCTGTCGGGCAGCTTCGTCGACAACGTGGTCCTGGACCACGACCGGGCGGCGGCGCCGGCGCTGTCGGCGGCGCAGCTGGGCGTGGACGTCGCGGCGGCCGGTGGGCCAGGGGCGGTGGTCGGGCACCGGGGGGTGCGGTTGTCGGGCGGGCAGGTGCAGCGCCTGGCGCTGGCGCGGGCGCTGGCCACGGAGGCGGAGCTGATCGTGGCCGACGACGTCTCCTCCGCCCTGGACGCGCGCACGGAGCTGGAGCTGTGGGAGGCGCTGCGCCGGCGGGGCACGACGGTGGTGGGGTCGACGTCGAAGCGCTCGGCGCTGGAGCGCGCGGACGTGGTGGTCGTGCTGGAGGGCGGCCGGGTGGCGGCGACGGGGCGCTGGTCAGAGCTGGCGGAGGACTGGGGGCACCTGGCGGGCTGACGCCGCGGGGGGCCGCGCCGGCGCCGGGGCACCGCGGGCGGGTGGGCGGCGGGAGAACACCAGGCCGTCGCCGAGGCGGCCGTGGCGCAGCAGGAGCAGGTCGCGGGGGTAGTTCTGGTGCAGCCGCCAGGGCGCGCGCCGCCCCTGCCGCGGCAGCCGGTCCAGGGCGCGCAGCACGTACCCGGCGCGCAGGTCGATCAGCGGTTCGGTGGCCGGTTCCGGCGGCGCCAGCGGGGTGACCACGTCGTGGCCCCGGCGGTCCATGTGGCGCAGCAGGCGGCAGACGTGCTCGGCGACGAGGTCGGCCTTGAGCGTCCAGGAGGCGTTGGTGTAGCCGATGGTGAGGGCCAGGTTCGGCACCCCGGACAGCATCGCCCCCTTGTGCACCACGGTGCCGGCCGGGTCGACGGGGACGCCGTCGACCTCCAGCGCCACCCCACCGAGCAGCAGCAGCTCCAGGCCGGTGGCGGTGACGACGACGTCGGCGGGCAGCTCCGCGCCGGTGTCCAGGCGCACCCCGGCGGCGGTGAGGCGGTCGATGCCGGCGGTGACGACCTCGGCCCGCCCCGAGCGCAGGGCCCGGAACAGGTCCCCGTCGGCCGCGAAGCACATCCGCTGGTCCCACGGCTGGTAGCGCGGCGCGAAGTGGGTGTCGACGTCGAAGCCCACCGGCAGCTGCTGGACCGCCTTGCGCCGCACGAACCGCTTGACCAGCTCCGGGCGGCGGCGGCTGAGCCGGTACAGCGCCGCGCTGGTGGCGACGTTGCGCCAGCGGACGGCGGCGATCGCGGCGCGGATGGGCAGCAGCCGCTGCAGCCGCTCGGCCGTCCGGTCGCGGGAGCCCAGCGACAGCACGTAGCCCGGCGAGCGCTGCAGCATGGTGACGTGCGCGCCGAGGTCGGCGAGGGCGGGCACCAGCGTCACGGCCGTGGCGCCGCTGCCCACGACGACGACGCGGCGGCCGCGGACGTCGAGGTCGGCGGGCCAGTGCTGGGGGTGCACCACGGGCCCGGCGAAGTCGTCCCGCCCGGCGAAGCGGGGGGCGTGACCGGCGTCGTAGCGGTAGTAACCGGTGCAGCAGAACAGGAACCGGCACGTGAAGACCACCGCCTCGCGCTGCGGGCCGCGTTCGACGTGGACCCTCCAGCGGGCCTCGGCGCTGCTCCACGCGGCGCGCACGACGCGGTGGCCGAACCGCACGAGCTGCGCGACACCGCTCTCGCGCGCGGTGTCCTGCACGTAGCGGCGGATCGAGGTGCCGTCGGCGAGGGTCCGCCCGCCCGTCCAGGGCCGGAAGGGGTAGCCGAGGGTGAACATGTCGGAGTCGGAGCGGATGCCGGGGTAGCGGAACAGGTCCCAGGTGCCGCCGATGGCGTCGCGGGCCTCCAGGACGGCGAGGCGCCGGCCCGGCAGGCGCTGGCGCAGCCGGCAGGCGGCCCCGATGCCGGACAACCCGGCGCCCACGACGAGGACGTCGAGGTCCTCGCCGTCGACCTCGCGGGGCCCACCCGTGCGGGGTCCACCCGTACCGAGTCCAGCCATGCCGCGCCCCTCCCGCCGGGCGCCACGCTATGGACGCCGCGTCGAGGAGGTCAACACGACGTCGGGCACCGGCGGTTAGGGTGGTCGGCCATGACGGCCGCCGCGCCCCCCGGCTCCCCCTCCCCGCGCGGGCGCCGGCGGCCCACCACGAGCGGCGACGAGCGCGAGGGCGCCATCCTCGCCACCGCCGAGCGGCTGCTGGCCTCGCGGCCGCTGTCGGCCGTCTCCGTCGACGACCTCGCCCGCGGCGCGGGCATCTCCCGGCCGACGTTCTACTTCTACTTCCGCTCCAAGGAGGCGGTGCTGCTGGCGCTGCTGGACCGGGTGGTGGCCGAGGCGGAGGCACAGCAGCGCGACCTGCTCACCGGTACCCCCGCGGACGCGCGGGCGGCGTGGCGCGAGGCGCTGGGTGCCTACCAGCGCAGCTTCCGCGCCCACCGCGCGGTGACGCTGGCCTGCCTGGAGGCGCGCGCGGCCAACCCGGAGGTGCGG
>NZ_BAABIL010000588.1:0-2409 GCF_039542765.1 Kineococcus glutinatus | reverse complement strand
CGCCGGGGAGGAGTAGGCCTGCACCGCCTCCGGCCGCGTGGCCAGCAGCGCCAGCACCACCCACGGTGCCGCCACCGCCAGCCGGGCACCGTTGAGCGTCCAGCTCTGCCGCGCCTGCAGCTCCCCCCGCACCCGGGCCTCCTCCCGCAGGAACGCCGACAGGGTGCGCAGCAGCCGGCCCAGGTCGGTGCCGCCCACCTGCCGCGCCATCCGCAGCGCCGCCAGCAGCCGGTCCGCGACCGGGTCCGCCAGCTCCTCCCCCAGCGCGTCGAGCTCGCGCTCGAAGCCCCCCGAGGCCCGGTGGCGCGCCGCGAAGCGCCCGAACGGCGAGCGCAGCTCCTCCGGCCCGCGCTCGGCGAGCGCGGCGACCGCCTCCGGCAGCGACAGCCCCCCGCGCACGCCGGAGGCCAGGTGGTCGACGACGTCGGGCCACAGCTCGCGCACCTGCGTGCGCCGGCGCGCCGCCCGCCACCGCACGAGGGACAGCGGCGCCCAGCCGGCGAGCACGGCGAAGCACCCCGCCACCGCCGGCACGCCCGTGACGGCGAGCCCACCGAGGAACACGACCACCGCACAGCCGGCGCACGCCCCCAGCAGCGTCGCGGGCGGCACGCCCGGTGCACCGGCCTCGGCGAGCAGCCGGGCCAGCCGGCCGGTGCGGGCCTGCCGCCGTCGGGCGGGCCGCGCCGGCGTGAAGGAGCTCCACACGCAGAACGCACCGGCCCCCAGCAGCAGCCCGAGCAGCACACCGGTCACCGCAGCCCGCCCCGCGGGTCGGCGAGCAGGGCGCGCAGGTCGAACCCCGCCCGCTCGAAGCGCTCCTCGTGCGGGGGCCAGCCGCTGCAGCGCACCAGGTCACCGCCGCGGGTGCGCGCGAACAGCTCGCTCGTCTCCACGACGTCGCCCTCCACGCGGCCGGGGACGGCGAGGACCTCGCGCACCCGGCGGTGGCCGTCGCGGTCCACCTCCGCGTGCACCACGAGGTCCACGGCCGCCGCGACGGTCGGCACCACGAAGCGGCTGGAGACGTTCTCCCCCGCCAGCAGCGGCAGGGTGCACATCTTCGTGACGGCCTCGCGGCCGCTGTTGGCGTGCACCGTGCACATGCCCGGAACGCCCGAGTTCAACGCGATGAGCAGGTCGAGGCTCTCCGCCTCGCGGACCTCCCCGACGAGGATGCGGTCCGGGCGCATCCGCAGCGCCTCCTTCACGAGGCGGCGCAGCGGCACCTCGCCGGTCCCCTCCAGGTTCGGCTGCCGGCACTGCATGCCCACGACGTCGCGCAGCGGGACCTGCAGCTCGAAGACCTCCTCGCACGTGATGACGCGCTGCTGCGCGGGCACCGCCGCCGCCAGGCAGTTCAGCAGCGTGGTCTTGCCGGCCTGCGTGCTGCCGGAGACCAGGACGTTGAGGCCGGCCGCGACCGCCGCGGTGAGGAACCGCGCCGCCTGCGGCGTCAGGGAGCCCAGGGCGACGAGGTCGTCGAGGCGGCGGGCCCGGGCGACGAAGCGGCGCACGTTGACCGCCCAGTGCCGGCGGGTGATGTCGGGGATGACGACGTGCAGGCGCGAACCGTCGGGCAGGGCGGCGTCGACGAACGGGGAGCTGACGTCCACGCGGCGGCCGGAGCCGGCCAGCATGCGCTCGACGAGGTCGCACACCTGCTCGGGGGCGAGGATCGTGGTGGTCAGCTCGGGCACCCCGCCGCGCGCGACGAACACCTTGCCCGGCTCGTTGATCCAGATCTCCTCGACGCGCGGGTCGTCGAAGTAGCGCTGCAGCGGCCCCCAGCCGGAGACGGCGTCGACGAGCTGCTTGACGGCCCTCTCGGGTTCCTCCAGCCGCGGCAGGGAACCGTCGAGGGAGCGGGTGTCGTAGTCCAGCACCACGGCGCGCACGAGGTCCACGACGGGGGTGCCGGTCGTGGCGTCCTGGCGCAGGGCGCGGCGGACCTCGTCCTCCACGATGCGCAGCGCGTCCACCCGGCACCTCCTCCCGCTCGTCGTCCCGCGGCGGGTGCCGGGGCGGGCCCGACGGTAGGTGCGGCGGCGGCTGCGGCACCCGGGTGATGTGGACAACCCCGGGCGGGGGCACCGGCCGACCACCTGTGGACGGTGGCGCTGCGGCCGCGCCCTGCGCTGCGAGCATCCCCGCCGTGCTCCTGCGCCTCACCGTCACCGGTTCCGCCGCCACCGGCCGGTGGTCGCGCGACCTGGCCGTCGAGGTGCCGGCGGGCACGCCGCTGCGACGGGTCGAGGCCGCTCTGCGGGCGGGCACGCCGCCGTGGACGGGCGCGCCGCGCTGCGACGGCGTCCTCCTGGCCGCCGACGCCGTCCTGGGGCGGCCACCGCTGCTGGAGGGGGCGGTCGTCGAGGTCGGTGACGCCGACGGGCCGGCGCCGGGCCGCAC
>NZ_BAABIL010000587.1:0-2761 GCF_039542765.1 Kineococcus glutinatus | reverse complement strand
GCTGGCGCTGAACGCGACCATCGAGGCCGCGCGGGCCGGGGAGATGGGCAAGGGTTTCGCCGTCGTCGCCGGTGAGGTCAAGGAGCTGGCCCAGCAGACCGGGCGCGCCACCGAGGACATCACCCGCCGGGTGCAGGCCATCCAGGCCGACACCGCCAACGCGGTGCAGGAGATCGGTCACGTCAGCGAGATCATCGCCCGGATCAGCGACTTCCAGGGCACGATCGCCGCCGCGGTGGAGGAGCAGACCGCCACCACCGCCGAGATGAGCCGCGGTGTGGCCAGCGCGGCCGCCGGTGCGCACGAGATCGCCGCCAACATCCAGGGCGTCGCCGCCGCCTCCGACCGCACGACCGCGGAGCTGGCCGCCACCGACCGCGCGCTGGCCGAGCTGGCGCAGCTGGCGGACTCGCTGCGCTCGGAGGTCTCCCGCTTCCGGGTCTGATCCCGGGTCTGATCCCGGGTCCGATCCCGGGTCTGATCCCGGGTCCGACCCGCACCACCACCGCGGCGGGGGGCCGTGGTCGCGCGCCGGCGCAGCCGCGGCCCCCCGCCGCGCTCAGCCCACGAACACGCAGAACGGGTGCCCCGCCGGGTCGGCGTAGACGTAGAGCGGTTCGTCCGGGTCCTCGCGCCTGTCGCGCAGCAGCTGCGCACCCAGGCCGAGGACCCGCTCGTGCTCGGCGTCCAGCGCCTCGGCGGTGCCCACCGCGAGGTCCAGGTGCAGCTGCTGCGGGTGCGGCCCCTCCGGCCACGTCGCCCGCGGCAGCTGCCCGACCTGCTGGAACGCCAGGTCGGTGCCCCCGTGCGGGGCGCGCAGCACGAGCCAGTCCCGCCCCGCGTCGTCCGGGCGCCCCGGCGGCGGGGGCTCGTCGCCCGGGCGGTACCCCCACCCCAGCAGCTCCCGGTAGAACTCCGCCAGCGCCCGGGCGTCGGTGCAGTCCAGCACCACCGACCGCAGCGCCGCCCGGCTCGTCTCCCCGCCCACGGCCACCACCTCCGGCACCCAGGGTGCTGCGCGCCGGGCGGTCGCGCTACCGCACCCCGGCCCGCGCCCCGCCCCGCGCCGCGGAGCGGCGCCGCAGCAGCGCGCCCACCGCCGGTGCCAGCAGGGCGACCGCCACCACGAGCCACAGCAGCACGGGGATCGTCCCGCTGAGCAGGATCGACGGGTCGCCCTCGGAGATGGCCAGCGCCCGGCGCAGCTGCTCCTCGGCCAGCGGCCCGAGGATCAGCCCGACCACGGCCGGGGCGACCGGGACGCCGGCCAGCCGCATGAGCACCCCCACGGCCCCCAGCGCGTACAGCAGCAGCAGGTCCGTGGTCGAACCGCTCGCGGCGAACGTGCCGAGCGTCGCGAACAGCAGGACGCCGGCGTAGATCCAGTACGCCGGGATGGTCAGCAGCCGCGCCCAGACCCGCACCAGCGGCAGGTTCAGGACCAGCAGCGCCACGTTGCCCACGTACAGGCTGGCGATGAGCGTCCACACCAGCGGGCCGGACTCGGTGAACAGCTGCGGGCCCGGTTGCAGGCCGTAGGACTGGAACGCGGTGAGGATGACGGCCGCGGTGGCCGAGGTGGGCAGCCCGATGGTCAGCAGCGGCACGAGCACCCCCGAGGCGGCGGCGTTGTTGGCCGCCTCCGGGCCGGCGACGCCCTCGATCGCACCGTGCCCGAACTGCGAGCGGTGCCGGCTCAGCCGCCGCTCCAGGCTGTAGCTGAGGAACGTGGGGACCTCCGCGCCGCCCGCGGGCAGGCTGCCGATGGGGAAACCCAGGGCCGTGCCCCGCAGCCACGCCGGCCACGAGCGCCGCCAGTCCTCCCGCGACAGCACCGCCCGCCCGCGCACCGGTTCCACGGTCGAGCGGCCCGTCCCGGCCAGCAGGTGCCCGAACGCCTCGCTGAGCGCGAACAGGGCGACGACCACGACGACGACGTCGATGCCGTCCAGCAGGGTGGGCGAACCGAACGTCAGCCGGGCCTGACCGGTCTGGGTGTCGATGCCGACGAGGCCGAGCGCGACGCCGAGCAGCAGCGACGCGGCCCCCTTGAGCAGGTTCGGGCCGAGCAGGGCGCTCACGGTGACGAACGCCACCGCGATGAGCGCCACGTACTCCGGCGGGCCGAACCCCACGGCGAAGTCCGCGACGACCGGGGCCAGGAACGTCAGCCCCAGGGTCCCGATGGTCCCGGCCACGAAGCTGCCGATGGCCGCGGTGGCCAGCGCGGAGGCGGCGCGGCCGGCCTTGGCCATCTTGTTGCCCTCCAGGGCCGAGACGATGGAGGCGCTCTCGCCGGGGGTGTTCAGCAGGATGGACGTGGTGGACCCGCCGTACATGCCGCCGTAGTAGATGCCGGCGAAGAGGATCAGCGAGGGCGCCGCGTCGAGCCGGAAGGTGATCGGCAGCAGCAGGGCGACGGTGAGGGCCGGGCCGATGCCGGGCAGGACGCCGACCGCGGTGCCGATCGTCACGCCGAGCAGGGCGAACAGCAGGTTGGCCGGCACGAGCGCGGCGGTGAAACCGTCGGCCAGCGAGGTCAGCGCGTCCACGTCAGAACCCCCACGGTCCGGTCGGCAGGCTGAGCCCGATGAGGCGGTCGAAGACGCAGAACACCAGCGCGGCCAGCGTCCAGCCGTAGCACAGCGCCCGCCGGGGCGAGTCCGCGCCGAGCAGCAGCGCCGCGCCGGCGAAGAGCAGCGCGGAGGTCAGCACGTACCCCAGCGGCTGCAGCAGCAGGGCGAAGGCGACCAGCAGGGCG
>NZ_BAABIL010000586.1:0-2714 GCF_039542765.1 Kineococcus glutinatus | reverse complement strand
GGCGGGGTGCAGCCGCGCACCGGGGCGGCCGAGCACCTCCACCCGCACCGGCCCGGCGCCCACCCCCCACGGCACCGCCCCGCGCGGCCCGGACCGCGGCCGCAGCGCCCGCACCCGCAGCTCCGCCTCCACCACGGACGCCACGGCCCGCACCAGGTCCAGGGCGCGCCGCTCACCCAGGGCGGCGCCCCCGGTGACGTCCAGCACCCCCAGCAGCCGGCCCGTGGCGGGATCGTGCAGCGGGGCCGCCGAGCAGCTCCAGCGGGAGACCGCGGCCGCGTAGTGCTCCTGCGCCAGCACCCGCACCGGGCGGTCCAGGTGCAGCGCGGTGCCCGGCGCGTTCGTCCCCGCGGCGTCCTCGCTCCAGCGGGCGCCCTCGACGAAGCACACGTCCTCCGCGGCCCGGCGCAGGGAGCGGTCGCCCTCCACCCACAGCAGGGTGCCGTGCTCGTCGCCGAGGGCCACGAGCACCGGCACCCCGAGGGGTTCCTCCAGCAGCAGGCGGCGCACCGCGGGCAGCACCGGCCGCAGCGGGTGCGCGTCGCGGGCCTCGCGCAGCGCGGAGGCGTCCAGGGCGAGCGGCGCCAGCAGCCGCTCGGGGTCCAGCCCGCGCGAGGCGCTGCGCCGCCAGGACTCGGCGACGAGGCGGCGGACGCCGCCGTCCCCGGTGTCCACCCGCCACCCCCTCTACGCCGCGGTGAGGACGACCCCGCCGGTCCCCGTGTCCAGCACGGCGTGGCCGCCCTGGAAGTCCTGCCGCAGCCGGCCCGTCCCCGCCGGGCGCGGCTCGCTCGTCGGCAGGCCGAACCGCCCGCCCGCGCCGCCGCGCTGCAGCCACGCCGCGCGGATCGCGCCCGTGACGCTGTGCGCGCCCGACTCCCGCGACCAGTAGATCGACCCACCGCCGAAGTCGTTGAACCTGCCCCGCCCGTCCGGCGTCACCAGCTCGTCCGTCGTGGGGTACCCCAGCGGACCCGCCTCCCACCCCAGGCGCTCCCACAGATCCCGGATCGCCCCCTGCACCGCGTGCGCACCCGACTCCGGCGACCAGTACACCGACGCCCCACCGGAACCGTCGAAGTGATTGAACCGCCCCCGCCCGTCCGGCGTCACCAGCTCGCTCGTCGTCGGGTACCCCAGCGGACCCGCCTCCCAGCCGAGGCGCTCCCACACGTCCCGGATCGCCCCCTGCACCGCGTGCGCACCCGACTCCCGCGTCCAGTACACCGACGCCCCACCGGAACCGTCGAAGTGGTTGAACCGCCCCCGCCCGTCCGGCGTCACCAGCTCGTCCGTCGTCGGGTACCCCAGCGGACCCGCCTCCCAGCCCAGCCGCTCGTACGTACCGCGGATCGCGCCGTGCAGCTCGTGCGCGCCGGTGGCCGCCGAGAAGTAGATCGAGCCGCCGTCGAAGTGCTGGAACGTGCCGCGCCCGTCCGGGGTGGGCTTCTCGGGGGTGACCTGCTCGCCCAGGGCGCCGCCCGGCCCGCCGAGGGCGGTGTGCTTGCCGCCGATCGGGGTGCAGTCCTGCAACGTCGGCGCCGAGTGCGCGTTGGTGCGCTGGTCGGTGGCCGGCGTCGTGGAGCACTTCCACGCCGGGATCCGCCACGGCGGGGTGCACGTCACCACCCGGCACCACACCGGGCCGGTGCAGCCCACGTCGGCGTTGCACTGCCCGTAGCGGAACTCGTTGCAGCACACCCGCCGCCGGTCGCACTGCCCCGCCGGGCCGCACCCGCAGGAGCAGTTCATGCAGCCCTCGCCGCAGAAGGAGTTCCGGCCCGTGCAGCCGCAGGAGCAGTAGCTGTGGCAGTCGATGTAGTAGCGGGCGCCACCGCAGCAGTACCCCGAGCCGTCGGACTTCCACCAGCCGCCGACCAGGCTGCCCGGCGGGCACCGGTTCACCCCGCCGGACAGGGTGGCGCAGAACACCGTGTACCCCGAGGAGCAGGTGGAGTCGATGCCGCACACCGCGGCGTAGGCGCTCGTCGGGCGGGTGGCGTACGTCCACGGCGCCACCGCCACCGCCGAACCCACCACCGCCACCCGGGACAGGAACCCCCGGCGGTCGCTGCGCCGGGCCAGCAGCCGGGAGGCGCCCTCGACCAGCCGGACGGTCAGCGTGGGGGCGGGCGGCGGCGGGGTCTCGGCCACCGCGGGCGGCGGGGGGTCGGCGATCGCGGTCACAGGGGGGCCTCCGTCGCGGGGTCGAGGGCGAGGGTGGACAGCATCGGCGCCAGGCGGTTCACCAGCGCCGCCCGGCGGGCGTGGCTGCCCAGCACCACGTACAGGCAGAAGGCGCGGCCGTCGGCCTGGAAGAACCACTGGCAGCCGGACTGGCCGGGGATGCTGCGCTGCAGCCGGTTCGGCCGGAAGTCCGCCGCCGTCGGCCGCGGCCAGCCCCGGTTCGCGAACAACCGGGTGCCGCAGGCCTCCGGTTCGTGCTCGAACAGCGAGACGAACACGTCGTCCGGGCCGAGCAGCCCCGTCACGCCGCCGCCGAAGTCGCCGCGGACCTCCGGCAGCGCCACCGTCGAGGCGTGCAGCACCGGCCGCGGCCGCGCCCCCTCCTCGTGGGTCTCGGGCGCGCGGCGGGTGATGCGCACGTCCCAGCCGCGCGGTGCGTCCAGGGCCAGGCCGTGCGCGCGCAGCATCACCGCGCACCACCCGCCCGGACCCGCGGTGTGCGAACTGCCACGGTGCTCCCCCTCACT
>NZ_BAABIL010000585.1:0-7759 GCF_039542765.1 Kineococcus glutinatus | reverse complement strand
CGGACGCCTCCGCCGGGCAGGCCGCCGAGGCCACCGCCGCGCTGCTGGCCGCCGTGCTCGCCGAGGTCGCCCCCACCGTGCTCGACGCCGTCCGCACCACCCTCGCCGGCACCGACGACCCCGCCGTCGCCCGCGCGCTCGGCGCCTGGCTCGGCAGCGACGACACCGGCCTGCGCAACGCCGTCGTCGTGGCCCTGCAGACCATGCCCACCGGCGTCGCCGGCGTCGTGACCGACCTGCTGGCCTCCCCCGACGCCCGGGTGCGCACCCTCACCGTCATGGTGCTCTCCACGCTGCCGCACCCGCGGGTCGGGCAGTGGCTGGCCCTCGTCGCCGAGCACGACACCGACGCCAACATCGTCGCCGCCGCCGTCGACGCCGCCCAGCTGCTGGACTCCGACCTCGCCGCCGACCTCGCCGCCACCGGCGCCGCCCGCTTCCCCACCAACCCCTACCTCGGCTTCCTCGCCTCCGTCGCGACCACCGCAGCAGGTGGCCGGTGACCCTCACCAGCCCCACCACCGCCGAGAAGATCCTCACCGACGCGCAGTTCCTGCGCGTGCGCGAGTGGGTCTACCGCCGCACCGGCATCCAGTTCGGCGACAACAAGCGCTACTTCGTCGACAAGCGCGTCCACGCCTGCGTGCAGCACCACGGCGGCGACTTCAACTCCTGGTTCCTGCAGCTGCGCGCCGGCGGCGGCCAGCTCGCCGAGCAGCTCGTCAACGAGCTCACCGTCAACGAGACGTACTTCATGCGCGAGGACCACCAGTTCGACTCCCTGGTCCGCACCGTCATGCCCCGCATCGCCGCCGCCCGCCGCGCCGCCCGCGACGACAGCCCCGTCCGGCTGCTGTCCCTGCCGTGCTCCACCGGCGAGGAGCCCTACTCCATCGCCCTGCGGCTGCTGGAGGACTGGCCCGGCATCGCCACCACCGACGTGGAGATCGTCGCCGCCGACATCGACACCCGCGTCCTGCACCAGGCGCAGGCGGGGGAGTACGGCCCCCGCTCCATGCACCGGGTACCACCCGCCCTGCGCGCCAAGTACTTCGAGAAGCTGCCCGCCGACCGCTGGCGCCTCTCCGGCGACGTGCGCGAGGCCATCGAGTTCACCACCACCAACGTCTGCGACACCGACCTCATGCGCTCCTTCCGCGCCTTCGACGTCGTCTTCTGCCGCAACGTCCTCATCTACTTCGACGAGCTGTCCGCCCGCCGCGCCGCGGAGAACCTCTTCGGCGCCATGCGCCCCGGCGGCTACCTGTTCCTCGGCCACTCCGAGTCGATGAGCCGCATCTCCCCGATCTTCGAGCCCGTCCGCATCGACGACGGCATCGTCTACCAGCGCCCCGCGATCGGAGCCGCCCGATGAGCACCCCCACCACCGGGCGCCGCCGCGCCCTCGTCGTCGACGACGCACCCACCGTGCGCATGTACCACGGCGGGATCCTGCGCCAGGCCGGCTTCGACGTCGACGAGGCCGTCAACGGCTTCGAGGCCCTGGAGATGCTGCTCGCGGGCGGCTACGACCTCCTCGTCGTCGACGTCAACATGCCGCAGATGGACGGCTACACCCTCGTCCAGCGCCTGCGCTCGGCCCCCGTCTCCTGCGCGGCCCCCGTCGTCACCATCTCCACCGAGTCCGGCGAGGCCGACGCCGAGGCCGCCTACCGCGCCGGCGCCAACCTCTACCTCGTCAAGCCCGTCGCCCCGGACCTGCTGCAGCGCACCGCGGACCTCCTCACCGCCGCCCTGCCCGCCGGCACCCCCACCACCGAGGCCACCACCACCGAGGCCACCACCACCGAGGCCACCACCGAGCTGCCGACCGGGAGCCACCCGTGAGCAACCCCCTCCTCGTCCAGTTCGTCGCCGAGTCCGCCGACCTGCTCGCCGACGTCGACGACGGCCTCCTGCGCCTGGAGCAGGACCCCGGCGACCGCGACCTCGTCAACGCCGTCTTCCGCGCCGCGCACACCTTCAAGGGCTCCTCCGGCCTCTTCGACCTGCCCGAGCTCACCCGCCTCACCCACGCCGCCGAGGACCTCCTCGACGCCGTGCGCTCGGGCACCCTGGCCCTGGAACCGGCCATGGTCGACGGCCTCCTCGCCGCCTTCGACGCCGTGCGCCGCTGGATGCCCGCCATCGAGAGCACCGGCCGCGTGCCCGCCGGCGCCGACGCCGAGGGCGAGGCCATCTCCTCCCGCCTGCGCACCTTCCTCGGCGACGGGACCGGAACCGCCGCCGGGGCACCCCCGGCCACCGCCACCCCGGCCACCGTCCAGCCCCTGCCCGAGTGGGTCCGCGACCTCGACGAGACCGTCCTCACCGAGCTGCGCACCTGGCTGGACCTCACCGGCTCCACCCTGCGCGCCGCCCGCTACACCCCCGACTCCGGTTGCTTCTTCCGCGGCGAGGACCCCCTCGGCCTCGTCCGGCAGGTCCCCGCCGTGGAGAACCTGGCCATCACCACCCCCCAGCCCCTGGCCGGCATCGACGAGATCGACGAGTACGACTGCGTCCTGCAGTTCACCCTCCTCACCCGCGCCGGCACCGGCGAGCTCGGCCACGTCTTCCGCTACGTGCCCGACCAGCTCGCCACCGCCGAGGTCTGCGCCGAGAACCTCGGCTGGCTCCTCGACGGCACCGGCCCCACCGCCGAGGCCACCGGCGGAACCGGCGAACCCGACCCCGCCGCCGCCGCCCGCGCCGCCGAGCTCACCTGGTACGGCGAGCTGCTGCGCGCCCAGACCCACGTCCTGGCCGCCGGCGCCGGTGACGACGAGACCGCCACCGCCACCTTCGACGCCCGCACCCGCGCCGCCGGGCACGCCGCCCTGCGCGTGGCCGCCGCCCTCGGCGAGGACACCACCGTCGGCGCCGAGGTCCTCGCCGACGCCCTCGCCTTCGGCGACACCGGCGAGCTGCAGATGTGGATCACCGGCCTCGCCGTCGGCGCCGTCACCGACGCCGACCACGCCACCCGCGCCGCCGGAGCCGGCGCCCCTCCCGCCGGCGCCGCCGCTCCCGCCGCAACCCCCACCGGCACCCCCGACGCACCCGCCCCCGAACACGCCGAGCGCGCCGCCACCACCGAGGACGCCACCCCCACCAACCGCGTCCTCAAGGTCGAGCAGGCCAAGGTCGACCAGCTCCTCGACCTCGTCGGCGAGCTCGTCGTCGCCAAGAACGCCCTGCCCTTCGTCGCCCAGGAGGCCGAGGACGCCGGCGCACGCGCCCTGGCCCGCCGCCTGCGCGACGAGTTCGCCGCCATCAGCCGCGTCAGCGAGGAGCTGCAGCAGGCCGTGATGGACGTGCGGATGCTGCCCGTCTCCACCGCCTTCGCCCGCGTCCCCCGCCTCGTGCGCGACCTGTCCCGCAAGCTCGGCAAGAACGTCCGGCTGGTGCAGGAGGGCGAGGACACCGCCGCGGACAAGGACGTCATCGAGATGCTCGCCGAGCCCCTCGTGCACCTGGTCCGCAACAGCCTCGACCACGGCATCGAGACCCCCGCCGACCGCGAGGGGGCCGGCAAGCCCGCCGAGGCCACCCTCACCCTGCGCGCCGCCCCCGACGGCGACGCCGTCGTCGTGGAGATCGTCGACGACGGCCGCGGCATCGACACCGACAAGGTGCGGCGCAAGGCCTACGAGCGCGGCATCATCGACGAGGCGGCCCTGGAGTCCATGGCCGACGACGAGGCCGCCCAGCTCATCTTCGCCCCCGGCTTCTCCACCGCCGACCAGATCTCCGACGTCTCCGGCCGCGGCGTCGGCATGGACGCCGTCCGCTCCTCCATCGAACGGCTCGGCGGTTCCGTCAGCACCGTCAACGCCCGCGGGCAGGGCCTCACCGTCCGCCTGCGCCTGCCCCTGACGATGGCCGTCTCCCGCGTCCTGCTCATCACCGCCGGCGGCCAGCGCTTCGGCGTCCCCCTCGACGACGTCGTGGAGACCGTCCGCACCGAGCGCACCGCGCTCACCCGCGTCGCCGGCCGCCCGGTGCTGGCGCTGCGCGAGGAGATCCTGCCGCTGTCCTCGCTGGGCTCCCTGCTGGACATCGGCGGCGACCTCGACGCCGAGCACCTCAACGTCCTCGTCGTGCGCACCCCCACCGGACCCCTCGGGCTCGTCGTCGACCGGTTCCACCAGAACACCGACGTCATCCTCAAACCCCTCGAGGGCCTGCTCGCCGCCACACCCGGCTACTGCGGCACCGCCCTGCTGGGCGACGGCCTCGTCCTGCTCGTCCTCGACGTCAAGGAGCTGAACACCCGTGCCACTGCAGCTCGGTAGGCGCACCGCCGTCCTCACCGGCGCCCTCGTCGTCGAGGACGCCGAACCCCTGGCCACCTGGCTGCGCGCCACCGGCGAGGCCCGCGTGGACCTCGCCGACTGCGAGCACCTGCACACCGCCGTGCTGCAGGCGTTGCTCGCCGCGCGCGTCAAGGTCGGCGCCCCACCGGCCGATGCCTTCCTCAGGGCCTGGGTG
This sequence comes from Kineococcus glutinatus, assembly GCF_039542765.1. Lineage (NCBI taxonomy): Bacteria > Bacillati > Actinomycetota > Actinomycetes > Kineosporiales > Kineosporiaceae > Kineococcus > Kineococcus glutinatus. Next base: position 3,265 of record NZ_BAABIL010000585.1, on the reverse strand, counting down.
CTGCCGCTGCTCCAAGCGCACCGCCCCGCACCCGAGCCGATCGCCCGGACCGCCGGCGACGCACCCGCCGCGGCACCCGCCGCCGGCGACGAGCCCGTCCCCGCACCGACCCTCGAAGGGGTAGCACCATGACCACCGTCATGATCGTCGACGACTCGCCCACGATGCTGATGAGCATCAAGTCCGTCCTCACCAAGGCCGGCATGGCCGTCGAGACCGCCAAGGACGGCCAGGAGGCCCTGGACCGCATCAAGGGCGGCCTCAAGCCCAACCTCGTCATCAGCGACGTGAACATGCCCCGCCTGGACGGCATCGGCTTCGTCCGCGAGGCCCGCAAGGCCGGCCTGCGCTTCACGCCGATCCTCATGCTGACCACCGAGTCCGAGGCCACCAAGCGCGCCGAGGCCAAGGCCGCCGGCGCCACCGGCTGGCTCGTCAAGCCCGTCCAGCCCGACGCCCTGCTCAACGTCATCCGCCAGGTCGTCCCCGGCGCCTGAGCGCCGCGGACCGCACAGCCGCCGGAGGGGTCGCTCGCGCGCGCGAGCGACCCCCACCGCCAGAGGGGAGGGGCCCGGTGCCCGACACCACCCACGACGTCCCGGCCGCGGACGTCAGCGCACTGCTGCGGCACGCGGAGCAGGTCCTGGCCGTCCTCGCCGGGCAGCTCCGGCAGGTCGTGGCCACCACGGAGGAGGCCGCCGTGTCGATCCTCACCCAGGTCCAGGCGGCCGACGCCGGCACCGAGGGCGTCGACCGCGTCGCACGCGCGCTGCAGGACCGCGCACCGCGCGAGGCCGCCGAGCTGTCCGACGGTGTCCGCACGCTGGAGGCGGCCACGACCGCCGTCCTGGCCGCCACCCAGTTCCAGGACGTGACCCGGCAGGGCGTCGACGGCGTCCTCGCCGCGCTGGCCGACGTGGCCGGCGGGCTGCGCGCCGCCGCCGACCACCTGGACGGCACGGGCACGGGGGAGCTGCCCCGTCCCGACGACGCGCTGCAGGCGCTGCAGCGCGGGTACGTCTCCGCGGCGCAGCGCCGGGTCCACGCCGAGGTCGTGGGGGCCGGCCGGGTCGAGGAGGCGCAGCCGGCGGTCGTCGAGCTGTTCTGAGGGGCTGCACCGCAGCGCCACGAGGAGCCCCCGGCAGTTCCTGCCGGGGGCTCCTGCGCGTGTTCGTCATCGTCATACAGCATATATTCCTAGTTATCGTGCACTATCAGTACACGTACTCGCCAGCGAGCTTCCACCCCGATCAGGGGGCGGAACCCGCGTTCACCGCCGCTGCCAGGGCCCGGCGCGCGGTGTCCGCCACCTCCCGCAGTGCCCGGCCGCGGCCGGCGACCTCGTACCCGGTCACGGCGGCGCCGTCGTCCTGACCGGCGAGCTCGACGATGGCCATGACCTGCGCTGCGCTCTGCGCGACGCGGACCGCGCGGGGGTCGTGGTGCGAGGGGAGGGCGTCGGGGCGCAGTCCACCTTCCCGGACGGCGGCGATGCGGTCGGCCGCGTCCGGGCGCCAGCGGGCGACATCGAGGGCCGCGAGCGCCTGCACGGCGGCGGTCAGCGCCGTGCGCAGCTCACGCTCGGCGGTGGGCAGGTCGACGACCGCGGGTGCCCGGCGGGGGAGCGCGGCGTGCACCGCCCACTCCACGAGGACCCCCGGCTCCCACGCGGAACCGAAGACCTCGACGGCGGGCACGAGGGCCCAGCGCTGCGGCGCGCCGGGCACCTCCAGGACGACGCACTCGCCGGCGTCGAGGGCCTCGGCGTTCACGTCGGCCGGGCCCGGCAGCCCCACGGGGTCGCCGGGAGCGGGCAGCACCACCTCGGTGCGGCTGCCCGCGGGCAGCGCCGGCAGCAGCTCGCGCAGGGTGGTCGCGCTCGCGCCGCCGGGCAGGGCGGGTGCGGTGGTGCTCCACCGGAGGGTGTGGGGCTCGTCCTCGCGCTGCACGGCGGCCACGGCCCGGTCGAGCGCGGCGCGCCGGCCCGCGACGGCGGCGCCCCAGGCGGCGAGGCGGGCGGAGCGGGGCAGGTCCAGCACCGGGTCAGGGTAGGCGGGTCCGCGTGCGGGGGCCGCGGGGGGCGTCGTTAGGGTCGCGGCCATGAGCGACGTCCTCGACCTGGCGGCTGTGACGGTGACGCGGGGCACGAAGGTCCTGCTGGACGCCGTGGACTGGCAGGTGGAGGACGGCGAGCGCTGGGTGGTGCTCGGGCCCAACGGCGCGGGCAAGTCGACGCTGCTGTCCATCGCAGCGGCACGGTTGCACCCGACGCGCGGCCGGGTGTCGGTGCTGGGGGAGCGGCTGGGGCAGGTGGACGTCTTCGAGCTGCGCCCGCGGATCGGCCTGGCCAGCAGCGCGCTGGCGCAGCACGTCCCCGCCGGTGAGGTGGTGCGCGACGTCGTCGTGACCGCGGCCTACGGCGTCACCGGCCGGTGGGTGGAGTCCTACGACGACGCGGACCTGGCCCGCGCGGAGGAGCTGCTGGGGCTGATGGGCGTGGGTGCGCTGGCCACCCGCCGCTACGGCACGCTCAGCGACGGCGAGCGCAAGCGGGTGCAGGTGGCCCGGGCGCTGATGACCGACCCGGAGCTGCTGCTGCTCGACGAGCCCGCCGGTGGCCTGGACCTGGGGGGTCGCGAGGACCTGCTGCGGCGGCTGACGGCGCTGGCCGCGGACCCGGTGGCGCCGACGACGGTGCTGGTGACCCACCACGTGGAGGAGATCCCCGTGGGGGTGACGCACGCGCTGCTGCTGCGCGAGGGCCGCGTGGTGGCCGGTGGCCCGGTGGCGGAGGTCCTGACGTCGGACCTGCTGTCGACGACGTTCGGCCTGGCGCTGGAGGTCGGTACCGAGGCCGGCCGCTGGACGGCGCGCGCCCTGCGCTGAGGTCGCCCGTCCGTCGAATGAACATATGGCAAGTTATCGGGCGTAAGTAGTTCAAATAGTTCTGGCAGCGCAACGGTGCTCGAAGACCACGCTCAGCCCTGACGGACGAGGACCCCGGTGGTGTCCATCTCGTCGGCGATGCGCTGGACCATCTGCACGTACCAGTCGGCGTGGTTGTAGTGCCACAGCGCGCGCGCCTCGGCGGCGCGGTCACCGCCGCCGCCGTTGGCGCACAGGTAGCGGGCGGCGGTGTGGACGGCGTCCGCGGGGTTCCACACGTCCGTGGTGCCGTCGCCGTCACCGTCGACGGCGTAGGCGCGGAAGGTGGCGGGCATGAACTGCATGGGGCCCTGGGCGCCGGCGGAGGAGGGCCCGGTGT
>NZ_BAABIL010000584.1:0-4522 GCF_039542765.1 Kineococcus glutinatus | reverse complement strand
CTGACCTTCACCGGTCTGGTCGTCGGCGCCATCTACTCCCTCTTCGCCCTCGGCTACACCCTCGTCTACGGCGTGCTGCGCCTGATCAACTTCGCCCACTCCGAGGTCTTCATGTGGGGCAGCTTCGCGGCCGTCTGGGTCATGATGGCCCTGGGCGCCCGCGAGGGGATGTCCGTCCCCGCGGCCGTCGGGCTGCTGCTGCTCGCCCTGCTGGCCGCGATGGCGGTCAGCGGCGGGGTGGCGCTGCTCGTGGAGAAGGTGGCCTACGCCCGGCTGCGGCGCAAGAACGCCCCGCCGCTGGTGGCGCTCATCTCCGCCATCGGCGCCTCCTTCGTCCTCGCCGAGGCCATGGGCCTGCGCGACCGGGTCGCCTCCTGGGTGGGGCTGGACACCGTCCTGGCCCCCTACGTCGCCCGCGCCCGCGACGTCACGCGGTTCACCAACCCGCTGCCCAACGTGACCTTGTTCGAGGTCGCCGGGTTCGGCGTCCGCAGCAACCAGGTCATCGTGCTCGTCGCGGCGATCCTCATGATGGTGGCCCTCGACCAGTTCGTGCGCCGCTCGCGGCTGGGTCGCGGCGTGCGGGCGGTCTCCCAGGACCCCGAGGCCGCCGCGCTGATGGGCATCAACCGCGACCGCGTCATCCAGCTCACCTTCCTGCTCGGTGGTCTGATGGCCGGCGCCGCAGCGCTGCTGTACCTCATGCACATCGGGGTGACCCGGTTCAACGTCGGCTTCATCCTCGGCATCAAGGCGTTCACCGCCGCCGTCCTCGGCGGCATCGGCAACATCCGCGGCGCGCTCGCAGGCGGCCTCGTCCTCGGGCTCGCGGAGAACTACGGCTCCCAGATCTTCGGCACGGAGTGGAAGGACGTGGTGGCCTTCCTGCTGCTCGTCGTGGTCCTGCTCTTCCGGCCCACGGGCCTGCTCGGGGAGTCCCTCGGAAAGGCGCGCGCATGAGCACCGCAGCTGCGAACCCCACCGCCGGCCGGCGCCGGCCGGCGTCCTCCCGCGGCCTGCGCGCCGCCCTGCTCGTGGTGCTGGCGCTGTTCCTCTACGCGCTGCCGCTGCTGAACCTGCCGATCATCTCCACGCCCGCCAGCGACTTCCGCGCCGTGCTGTTCACGGTGGCCTCCTACGCGCTCGTCGCGCTCGGCCTGAACATCGTGCTGGGCTACGCCGGCCTGCTCGACCTGGGCTACGTCGGCTTCTACGCCATCGGCGCCTACACCGTCGGCGTCTTCGGCTCGCTGCACGGCACGCTCCCGTTCTGGCTGCTCATCGTGCTGGCCGTGTGCATCTCCACCGCCTCGGGCCTGCTGCTGGGCGCACCGACGCTGCGGGTGCGCGGGGACTACCTGGCGATCGTCACGCTCGGCTTCGGCGAGATCATCCGCCTGGTCGCCCTGAACTCCGAGTGGCTCAACGGCGCCCGCGGCATCCAGGGCGTGCCCCGCCCGCCCAGCGTGGAGCTGTTCGAGGTGAACCCCCTGACGTGGGACGGCTTCACCGCCTACGTCGACCTGGGCGAGACGTCCGTCTTCATGAAGTTCGGGCTGCTCGACGCGACGCCGTACTACTGGCTCGTCCTCACGGTGATCATCCTGGTCCTGTTCGGCGACGTCCTGCTGCAGCGCAGCCGGGTGGGCCGGGCCTGGGAGGCGACCCGCGAGGACGAGGAGGCCGCCGAGCTCAACGGCGTGCCCACCTTCCGGTTCAAGCTGCTCGCCTTCGCGATGGGCGCCTTCATCGGCGGTCTGTCCGGGGCGCTGTTCGCGGCGCGGCAGGGCTCGATCAACCCCGAGCCGTTCGTCATCCAGCTGTCCATGCTCTTCCTCGCCGCGGTCGTCATCGGCGGGCAGGGCAACCGCTGGGGCGCGCTGGTCGGTGCGGTCGTCGTGGCCTACCTGCCCGAGCGCTTCCGCGAGGCCGCGGAGTTCCGCGTCCTCATCTTCGGGGTGGCGCTGCTGCTGCTGGCCAACTTCCGCCCGCAGGGCCTGCTGCCGCCGCGGCGCGCGAAACGCGCCAAGGCGGCCTCCGAACAGATCGCCCAGCTCGAGGAAGGAGCGGCCCGTGGCTGAGACGACGCTCTCCTCCACCCCCGCCCCCGCAGCCGGGGCGAGCCCGCTGCTGCGGATGGAGAAGGTCACGCTGCGCTTCGGCGGCGTCGTGGCCCTCGACGACGTCAGCTTCGAGATCCAGCAGGGCGAGATCCTCGGCCTGATCGGGCCCAACGGCGCGGGCAAGACGACGTGCTTCAACGCCCTCACCGGCGTCTACCAGCCCACCTCCGGGCAGGTGGTCTTCGACGGCCTGCCGCTGGGGCGGCGCAAGCGCTACCAGATCAACCGGATGGGCATCGCGCGGACGTTCCAGAACATCCGGCTCTTCCAGAACATGACGGCGCGGGAGAACGTCCTGGTCGGCGCCGACGCCCACCACCGCACCGGGGTGCTCTCCGCGCTGCTGCGCCTGCCGCGCCACCGGCGGGAGGAGGCCGAGGGGCACCGGCTGGCCGACGAGCTGCTGGAGCTGATGGACCTGGCCCACCGCGCCGACGACCTCGCGCGCAACCTCTCCTACGGCGAGCAGCGCCGCCTGGAGATCGCCCGCGCGCTGGCCACCAAGCCGAAGCTGCTGTGCCTGGACGAGCCGGCCGCGGGCTTCAACCCCGTGGAGAAGCAGCGGCTGATGGACCTCATCCGCACCGTGCGGGACCGGGGCAACACCGTGCTGCTCATCGAGCACGACATGCGCCTGGTGATGGGCGTGACCGACCGGATCGTCGTGCTGGAGTTCGGCAAGAAGATCGCCGAGGGACGGCCCGAGCAGATCCAGAACGATCCCGCGGTCATCGCGGCCTACCTGGGGGTCGAGGACGACGATGCCTGACACGACCGGCACGGCGACGGGCGGCGCGAAGGGCGAGGACCTTCTCGTCGTGGAGGACCTCTGCGTCAACTACGGGCGCATCGAGGCCATCCGCGACGTCTCCTTCCGCGTCCCGCGGGGGAACATCGCCACCCTCATCGGAGCCAACGGCGCCGGCAAGACGACGACGCTGAAGACGATCTCCGGCCTGCGCAGCGTGCGGGCCGGCCGGATCCTCTTCGAGGGCGAGGACATCACCAAGGTGCCCTCGCACAAGCTCGTGCAGCGCGGCATCTGCCAGTCCCCGGAGGGGCGCGGCATCTTCCCCGGCATGACCGTCGAGGAGAACCTCGACATGGGCGCCTACACCCGCACCGACCGGCGCTCGGGCGCGATCCGGCAGGACCAGGAGCGCGTCTACACGCTGTTCCCCCGCCTGCTGGAGCGGCGCACCCAGTCCGCGGGCACCATGTCCGGCGGCGAGCAGCAGATGCTGGCCATCGGCCGGGCCCTGATGTCCAGGCCGAAGCTGCTGCTGCTGGACGAGCCGTCGATGGGGCTGGCCCCCAAGCTCATCCAGCAGATCTTCACGATCATCCGGGAGATCAACGCCCAGGGCACGACGGTGCTGCTGGTGGAGCAGAACGCCATGCAGGCGCTGCGCACCGCCGACGTCGCCTACGTCCTGGAGACGGGGCAGGTCGTGCGGGAGGGCACCGGCGAGGAGCTCGCCGCCGACGACAGCGTCAAGGCGGCCTACCTCGGCGGCGACGTCTAGGCGTCGACCCACCTCCTCGACACACCTGCACGGCGGGCCGGTCCTCCCCGGGGCCGGCCCGCCGCGCTGTCCGACGTGGTGGTCCGACGTGGTGCTCCGACGTTGAACGACCGAGCGTGATCATGAGGATGCGCAGCGTCGACGACACGCGGGAGCGCGGCGCCGATCGGCCCACCGGGTGTTCACGGACCATTTACGGAGGCCGTCGGGCGTCTTAGAGTCGGCTCCGGCCGCCTCCGGCGGCCGTGGGCACGGGGGCCTGGTCGTTCGAGGAGGACGCTGTGGCACGACCTCCGGTGGAGGTTCGTCTGGCTACCACCGCAGACGTTGACGCGCTCGTCGAGCTGTACGCGCAGGCCCGCTACGACCAGGCGCAGCTGCGCCTGCCCGCGGAGCAGGTCCGCTCCCGCCTGGAGCAGGCCTTGCGCGAGGGCACCGTGCGGGTCCTGCTCGCCCTCGTGGGCACCCGCCCGGCCGGCTACGCGCTGCTCAGCCAGCGGCCCCTGCTGCCCCTCACCCCGGCCTCCACGCCCTGCCTGGAACACCTGCACGTCGTCTCCGAGCTGCGCCGGCGCGGCGTCGGGCGCGCCCTGATGCGCCGGGCGCTGGCCATGGCGCAGGAGGACGGCGCGGAGGAGCTGTCCTGCACGGTCCTGCCCCACGACCGGGAGTACACGCGCTACATGGCGCGCCTGGGTTTCGCGCCCGTCGTGGTGCGCCGCGCGGTGCCGCTGGCCGTGCTGCGCCGGCGCCTGCTGGGGGAGGACACCCACGGTGCCACCGAGGACGTGCTGGCCCGCCGCCGCTCGCTGCGCGGTCGCCTCGCCCGCGCCCACGCCGCCGTGACCGCCCCGTCGGTGGCGGCGGGTCAGG
>NZ_BAABIL010000583.1:0-3801 GCF_039542765.1 Kineococcus glutinatus | reverse complement strand
AGACCGTCGGCACGGACACCCCCGCCGCGCGCGCGATCTCGGTGATCGTCACGGCGCGGCGAAGGCCGACCCGCCGCCGACCGGGGACACCGCCGACACGGCCGACACCGCCGACACGGCCGACACCGCCGTCACCGGTCCGGCCGCCGCCCGTTCGGCGCAGCCGTGACCCTGCGTGCCCGCCCCCAGGGGCGGCACAGCGGTTAGCGTGCGCCGGTGCTCCCCTCCGACCCGCCCCTGACGCTGCGCGCGGCGCTGCGCCGCTGCGTGCTGGCCGCCGTCGTGGTCGACGACCTCGACGCCCGACCCGGCGACGACGGGGTGCACGTCACCGTCACGGCCGGTGACCCGTTCGTGCCGTGGTCGGACGTGGCCGCCGCGGCCGCCGCCCCCGCCGGTCCGGCCGCGGCCCGCCAGCGCGTGCGGGACTGGCTGCTCGCCCACCGGGTGCTGCAGGAGGAGACCGCCGCGGGCACCGATCCGCACCGGCTGGTGCTGCCCCTGGCGCTGCCCGCCGCCGCCGGCGCCCACCTCGGGGCGGCGTGGGAGCACCGGGAGGTCCTCGGTGGCGGGCTGCACCTCGGGCTCGGGGTGCCGCTGCCCACCCCGGGGGCGCCGGTCCCGCGGGTGGTGCCGCTGCCGCGGGCGGTGGCGGAGCGGACCGGGGTGCCCACCGGGCCGGAGGCGGGGCACCTGGACCTGCTGGAGCAGTTCGGCACGGTGGCCGCACAGCGGCTGCGCCGCGACGAGGGTGGGCGCGGCGGTGGGGTGCTGCGCCCGGTGGGCGGCTGCGACGTGCCCACCCTGCTGGCGTCGGCCTCCCTGCGCGCCCACCTGGCCTCCGGTGCCGCGGCGGGGCTGCGGGCGGTGGCGGTGCCGGCCCGGGAGCGCGGCTGGTTCGACCTGGCGCGCATCGACCCCGCGTTCGTCGTGGCGGCGTGGTCGGCCACGGAGCCCGAGCACCGCGGCTTCCCGCGCGCGGTGCTCGTCACCCGCGACGAGGTCGTGGTGCCCGCCGCGGGCGCCGGGCTGCCCCGGCAGGCACTGGGGGCCTGACCGGGGCGCCCGGCCCGGGCGCCTGACCCGGGGCGCTGCGGGGGCCCGGGCCTCAGGTGGTGGTCGCGGTCGAGCCCACCTCGTGCTGGCGCGCGACGGCCTCCACGATCCGCAGCGACACGGCCTGGGGGGTCAGGCCGCACTCCTCGAGGATCTCCTCGCGGGTGCCGTGGTCCAGGAAGCGCTGCGGCAGCGCGAACGTCAGCACCTCGGTCTGCACCCGCTCGCCCCGCAGCGCGTCGGCCACCGCGGCGCCGACCCCGCCGACCTCCACGCCGTCCTCCACGACGGCCACGAGGCGGTGGGTGCGGGCCAGCTGCACGAGGGCGGCGGGCACCGGCAGCACCCAGCGCGGGTCGACGACGCTGACGCCGACACCGTGGGCGCGCAAGCGGGCCGCCACGTCGAGGCAGGCGGGCACGAACGCGCCGACCGCGACGAGCAGCACGTCGGCGCCCTCGGCCCACGTGGCGCCCTCGAGCACGTCGACGCCGCCGGTGCGGGCGATCGCGGGCAGGTCGGCGGGCACCTTGCCCTTGCCGAAGCGCAGCACGGTGGGGGCGTCGGCCACCTGCAGCGCCTCGCGCAGCTCCTCGCGCAGGGTGGTGGCGTCGCGCGGGGCCGCCAGCCGCAGGCCGGGCACGATCCGCAGCAGCGACATGTCCCACTCGCCGTGGTGGCTGGGCCCGTCGGGGCCGGTGACGCCGGCGCGGTCCAGCACGAACGTCACGCCGGCCCGGTGCAGCGCCACGTCCATCAGCACCTGGTCGAAGGCGCGGTTGAGGAAGGTGGCGTACACGGCCACGACGGGGTGCAGGCCGCCGGCGGCCATGCCCGCGGCGGAGGTCACGGCGTGCTGCTCGGCGATGCCGACGTCGATCACGCGCCCGGGGTGGGCGCGGGCGAAGGCGTCAAGCCCGACGGGGGCGAGCATCGCGGCGGTGATGCCGACGACGTCGTCGCGCTCGTCGCCGACAGCGACCATCTCCTCGGCGAAGACGCTGGTCCAGGAGGACCCCGACGACGCCTGGGCCTCCCCGGTCTCGGGGTCGATGACGCCCACGGCGTGGAAGTGGTCGACGTGGTCGTCCAGCGCCGGGCGGTAGCCGCGGCCCTTCTGGGTGAGGGCGTGCACGATGACCGGTCCGCCGAACGCGCGGGCGCGCTGCAGGGCCCGCTCGACGGCGGCGACGTCGTGGCCGTCGACGGGCCCGACGTACTTCAGGCCCAGGTCCTCGAAGAGCCCCTGCGGGGCGACGACGTCCTTGATGCCCTTCTTCATCCCGTGCAGCGTGTCGTAGGCCAGCCGGCCGGGGGTGCCGCCGCGGCGCAGGGTGTCGCGGCCCCACTCCAGGAACTTCTCGTAGCCGCGGGTGGTGCGCAGCGTCGCCAGGTGGGAGGCCAGCCCGCCGATGGTGGGGGCGTAGGAGCGCTCGTTGTCGTTGACGACGACGATCACCGGGCGGTCGCCGGCGGCGATGTTGTTGAGGGCCTCCCACGCCATGCCGCCGGTGAGCGCGCCGTCGCCGACCACCGCGACGACGTGGCGGTCGTGCTCGCCGCGCAGCTGGTGGGCGCGGGAGAGGCCGTCGGCCCAGGACAGCGACGTCGAGGCGTGGGAGTTCTCCACGACGTCGTGGGGGCTCTCGGCGCGGCTGGGGTAGCCCGACAGGCCACCGCGGGCGCGCAGGCGGCTGAAGTCCTGCCGGCCGGTGAGCAGCTTGTGGACGTAGGACTGGTGGCCGGTGTCGAAGACGATGCGGTCGCGGGGGGACTCGAACACGCGGTGCAGGGCGATGGTGAGCTCGACGACCCCGAGGTTGGGGCCGAGGTGGCCGCCGGTGCGGCTGACCGAGGCCACGAGGAAGTTGCGGATCTCCCGGGCGAGCCGCTCCAGCTGCTGGGTGTCCAGCGACCGCAGGTCCTGCGGTCCGGTGATCGATTCGAGCAGCCCCATCCGGGGTTTCCTCCTGGGTGTGACGGCACACCCGGGTCTCCCGGGCCGTGCGCGGGCTCTGGGGGGCTCCGCCCGCTCGAGTGTAGGAGCACGGGGAGGAGGGGGCTCCCCGGACGCGGCCGCGCGCGGCGGGCTCCACACGATCCTCGCAACGCGCCCCGCGGGGGTGCCGCACCACGGCCGTGCGGGGGCCGGGGCGTAGGGTCGCGCCGTGACCTCGGCTGTGGACCTGCACGGTGCCCCGCACGTCCAGCGCTACCTGGAGACGAACGGTGAGGACGGCTACCACTGGCGCAACGGGACGACGATCCTCCTCCTCTTCACCACGGGCCGCAGGTCCGGCGAGCAGCGCTCCCACGCGCTGATCTTCCGCGAGCACCGGGGCGCGCACCTCGTCGTCGCCTCCAACGGCGGTTCCGACACGCCACCGGCCTGGTTCCTCAACCTGCTGGCCGACCCCGACGTGGAGGTCCAGGTCAGGGGCGACAGGTTCCGCGCCCGGCCCCGGGTGGCCACGCCGGAGGAGAAGCCCGCCATGTGGGCGTCGATGGTGGAGGCCTGGCCGGACTACGACCGGTACCAGGCCACGACGTCGCGGGAGATCCCCGTCGTCGTCCTCGAGCGCGTCACCGACGCCGGCTGACGGGCTCACCGCCGGCCCGTGCCCACCGGCCCATGCTCAGGTGCCGGGCCAGCCCCCGACGCGCACCTGGCGACCGCGGGCGTCGACGAGCCGGGCGGCGGCACCCGCGGCCCGCAGCCACGGCAGCGCCGCCGCGCCCCGCACG
>NZ_BAABIL010000582.1:0-3347 GCF_039542765.1 Kineococcus glutinatus | reverse complement strand
GACCAGCGCCACCGTGACCGGTCTGGACAACGGCACGGCGTACGCGTTCGACGTCGTCGCCACCAACCGCGTCGGCACCGGGGCGGCCTCGCCGCTGTCGGTGCCGGTGACCCCGGCGGCGGTGCCCGGCGCGGCGACGGGCGTGAGCGCCACCGCGGGCAACGCCTCCCTCACCGCGACGTGGACGGCCCCGGCCGACACCGGTGGCTCCCCGGTCACCGCCTACACCGTGCGCGCCCACCGGGCCGGCAGCAGCACCGCCACCACCGTGACCGTGGGGGGCAGCAGCACCACGGCGACCCTCACCGGTCTGGTCAACGGCAGCGCCTACACCGTCGACGTCGTGGCCACCAACGCCGTGGGCGCCGGGCCGGCCTCGGCCCGCTCGGCGGCGGTGACGCCCGTCGCGGCGACGACCGTCACGGTCCCCGGCGCGCCGACCACCGGTGGCGTCGTCCTCGGCGACCGCAGCGCCACCGTGAGCTGGAAGGCGCCGGCCGGCACCGGCGGCGCCGCGATCACCGGGTACGTGGTGCGCCGCTACGACGGCACCACCGGTGCGCTGCAGGCGACGACGACCGTCGCCGCCACGGCCCGCAGCCACACCGCCACGGGTCTGACGGCCGGCAGGAGGTACGCCTTCACCGTCGCGGCGGTCAACCGCGCCGGCACCGGTGCGGCCTCGGCCCGCTCGGCCGTCGTGACGGCCGGTGCGGTACCGCCGGCGCCGCGCATCGCCACCGCCACCTCCGGGACGCCGGGCGGCGCCGTCACGGCGACCGCCGCCTGGAACCCGCCGACCGGGACCTCCACCCCGGCCGTCACCGGGTACCGGGTCATCGCCCAGCGGGTGAACCTGAGGGGCGACGTCGTGCAGACGATCACCTCCGCGGTGCAGCCGGCCACCGGCCGCACGCTGCGGATGACGCTGCCGGCGGGGCGCTACCGGTTCTCGGTGGTCGCGGTCAACGCCATCGGCACGAGCGCGGCGTCGAGGACGTCGAACACCGTCCTCGCGCTGTGAGCCGGGACGCGCCGGGGTCCTCCCGGCGGTGAGGAGGGGGCGGGCCCACCGGGCCCGCCCCCTCCCGCGTCCCGGGACCCGCCGGTGAGGTGCCCGGCCGGTGAGGTGCTCAGCAGGCGGCGCGGTAGGTGTCGAGCTCCAGGCGCTTGCGCATGGCGTCGAACCCCGCGGCGCGGGCCGCCGGGCAGAACTCGGCCACGGGCGTGTCGTACTCCACGACCCAGACCGCCTTGCCCTCGTCGCGGAACGCGTCGTACACGTCGCACTCGTCGTGGGCGAAGCACTCCTCGTTGAGCGCCCAGTCGAAGTACGGCTCCAGCTCGCGCACCTGGTCCACGTCGTTCTTCAGGGCGATCTTCAGGCCGAGCCGGTGGGCGGTGTCGGCCAGCATCCGGTTGTAGGCCAGCTGGTCGGCGGCGGTGAGCGGGAACCCCGTCCGGTTGGTCCAGCCGTCGACGTTGTCGGGCTCGACGGCGTCGAACCCCTTGTCGCGGCACATCCGCATCCGCTCGGCCATGAGGGGTTCGAGCACGGTGCGCCGGCGGATGTCGAGCCACTTCTCCCCGGCCCAGCCGTCGAGGGCGCGGCCCCGCAGCGAGGCGGGGAACTTCTTCGCGTCGGGTCGCCAGTCCTCCCACGAGCCGGCGGAGAAGTAGCAGACCGCGCCGGCGCCGCGCTTCTTGATCTCGGCGACCCGCGAGGCGGGGGTGTCGAACCCGTCGACGTCCCAGGCCGCGACACCGGTGGCCGCGGCGACCTGCTTGGCGGTGGGCACCGAGCTGAGCACCCACTGCCAGCCCTTGCCGGGGGTGGGGGTCCAGGCGGCGGCCGAGGCGGGGGAGCAGGCCAGCAGCGGCAGGACCAGGACCGCGGCGAGGACGGTGGCGAGACGGGCGGCGCGGTGCACGGCGACCTCCTGGGCGCTCGGCGGGTGCTGCGGTGCGTCGGGCCGTCCTCGGCACGCGGGCCCCGGACCTTGAGCCCGCCGCAGGAGATCCTCCCGGACCCCACCCCCGCGGGCTAGCCGTGCTCGCAGACGTGGCGCCAGGCGTCGAGGTCGCGGCGCTTGAGCATCGAGGAGAACCCCGGCCGGTGCGCGGCGGCGCAGAAGCCGGCCGGGTCCACGCCGTACTCCACGTGCAGGACGGCCTTGCCCGCGGCCACGAACGGGTCGAGGAGGTGGCACTCGGCGTACCGCGCGCACGACTCGTTCACCGCGAAGTCGACGTCGTCCACGAGGTCGCGGACCTGCCCGAGGTCGTTCTTCAGGCCCACCGCCATGCCGCGGGCGTGCACCTCGGCGGCGATCCAGCGGTTGAAGCGCAGCTGGTCGGCCGCCGTGAGGTCGAAGCCGGTGGCGTTGGCCCAGCCGTCCACGTTGTCCGGTTCGACGGCGTCGAAGCCCCGGTCCCGGCAGGCGTCCAGCCGGCGCAGCAGCGGGGCGGCGAGCAGGTCGAGGCGGCGCACGTCGAGCCAGCGCTCGTCGGGCCAGTCCGCCATCGGCGCGCCGAGGACCTGTGGGGGGAAGTCGCCGGCGTCGTCGCGGTACGCCTCCCACGTCCCGGCGCTGACGTAGCCGATGACGCGGCGGCCGTCGGCGTGCAGCCGGTCGACGACGGCGCGGGGCACCTGCCAGTCCACGTCGTAGACCGGCACGTCGACGGTCAGGTCGAGGTCCCCGGACAGCTGCCACTGCCAGGCCGTCCCGGGCTCCGGCCGCCAGGGCGGCGGCGCCACCTGCTCCGGCTGCCCCACGCCCGCACCTCCCGACGACCCCGCGGCCGCTGCCGCGACCGCCGTCGTCCACGCTAGGGGGTGGGGACCGCGAGGACGCGCCGGCGCCGGGCGCGGGCGGGGAGGGGGACGGGTGCGGGGACCGGCGTGGGGACTGCTGACGGTGCACCCGCACGACGCGGCGCACTGGGGCGCGCTGCGCGCGGCGGTCGGGCTCGGGGTGCCGATGCTCGCGCTCGTCGCGACGGGCCGGGTGGAGGACGCGCTGCCCGTGACGTTCGGCGCCTTCGCGGGCGTCTACGGCCGCCACGCCGCCTACCCCGTGCGGCTGCGGATGCAGGCCGGTGCCGGTGCGCTGCTCGTGGCCTGCGTCGTGGCGGGCACGGTCGTCGCCGCGCTCGGCGTGCCCGGCCTGCCCGTGCTCGTCGCGGCCCTGGCCAGCGTCGCCGCGTACTGCGCCGTGCGCCGCGGCGGCTGGCTGCCCCCGGGTTCGCTGTTCGCCACCTTCGCCGCGGGCGCCTGCGCCGCCCACCCGCGGCCGTGGTCGGCGGTGGGCGGCGCGCTGCTGCTCAGCGCGGCCGCCGCGGCG
>NZ_BAABIL010000581.1:0-8477 GCF_039542765.1 Kineococcus glutinatus | reverse complement strand
CCTGCCGGTCGACCTGCCCGCCCGCCTGCCGGTCGACCTGCCCGCCGGCCTGCCGGTCGACCTGCCCGGTGCGGGTGCGGGGCGCTCCGCCGCAGCGGCGGCGGCCGCCGCCGCCCCGGGTGGGCGGATCCACCACCTCAGCCACACCGAGGCCGCCGGTACCCGCAGCTACGACCTCTACGTCCCCACCGGCTCCACCGGCGGGCCCGTGCCGCTGCTCGTCGTGCTCCACGGCGGCAGGCAGAACGCCCTCGACTGCGCCGCGGGCACCCGCATGAACGACCTCGCCGAGCAGCACGGGTTCCTCGTCGCCTACCCGGAACAGCCGACGTCGGCCAACCCCGGCGGCTACTGGAACTGGTTCGACCCCGCCGACCAGCGGGCCGGTTCCGGCGAGCCGTCGATCATCGCCGGCATCACCCGCCGGGTGGTGGCCGAGCACCGGGTCGACCCCGAACGCGTCTACGTCGCCGGGCTCTCCGCGGGTGGGGCGATGGCGGCGGTGATGGCCGCGACGTACCCGGAGCTGTACGCCGGGGTCGGGGTGCACTCCGGCCTCGCCCACGGCGCCGCGCGCGACGTCGGTTCGGCGTTCGCCGCCATGCGGACCGGCGGCTCGCCCGGCGCGGGCGGCCCGGTGCCGCTCATCGTGTTCCACGGCGACGCCGACGGGATCGTGGCGCCGGTGAACGCCGAGAAGCTCGTCGCCGCCCGCCTGGCGACCGCCGCGGCCCCCGCGTCGACCACGACGGTGCGCGAGGACGGGGCCCGCCGCGCCGCCACCCGCACGACCCACACCGACGCCGCCGGTGCCGTGGTCGCCGAGTCGTGGATCGTGCACGGTGCCGGGCACGCCTGGTCCGGCGGCAGCCCGGTCGGGTCCTACACCGATCCCGCGGGCCCGGACGCGTCCGCGGAGATGGTCCGCTTCTTCCTCGCGCACGGCCGCCGGACCTGACCCGCGCGCTCAAGGTGGGACACCCCCCGGCCGATCCCGAACCCGGTGCGTCGAGGAGGTGACGTGCCCGGACGCGGCGGATCGGTCGGGAGGTGGTCGCCCTGCGCGCCGATGACCGTCTCGTCGTGCCGCTCGGGGAACCGGAGCTCCTCGCGCGCCGTCCCGCGCTGCGCCGGGCCCTCTTCGCCGTCCTGATGGTGCTGGCGGTGCTCGCCGGGCACGCCGCCAGGTTCACCGACACCGTGCCGGTGCTCTCGCCCACACCCGCCGTCGCGCTGCTGTGGCTCGCGGGGTCACCGGGCCGTCGTGCGCGGGTGATCGACGCGTGCGCACTCGTCGGCCTCACGGCGCTCGTGTTCAGCGCGACCGGTACGTCGGTGGCGGGGGCGCTGCTGCTGTCGGTCGCCGTCGCCGTCCAGGCCCTCGCGAGCGCGTGGGCGTACCGGCTCCTGCGGCCGGCCGGGCTGCAGCTGCGCGCGGCCCGGGACCTGCTCGTCCTCGCCGCGGGCGCGGGCCTCGGCGCCGCGGCCTCCGTGCCCGTCGCCCTGCTCGCCTTCGCGCGGATCCCGGACGCGCTGATCCCCGTCTCGGCCGCGCAGTGGCTGCTGCACGGCGCCCTCAGCTGCTTGCTCGGGGTGGCCGCGGTCCTGCAGGCCAGTGGGGGGGCCACCGGTGGGCGCCGGCACACCTCGGGGCCCGAGCGCTGCGGCATCGTCGTGGCGTTCGCGCTGACGTACGGGGTGTCGTTCTGGCTGCTGCCCGGGGCCGCGGCCGCCTTCAGCCTGCTGCCCGTCGCCGTCTGGGCCGCGCTGCGCGAGAGCGTGCGCGCGGTGACCGCGCACCTGGTCCTCACCGCCGCAGCGGTGGTCCTCGCCGTCCGCTCCGGGCACCACCCCTGGACGGAGCTCGCGCACGACGTGCAGGTGGTCGCGGCCGAGGCGTACCTGGCGGCGCTGGCGCTGACGACGCTGGTCCTGGCCCTCTTCCGCGCGGAGAACGAGCGCAACGCGCAGCGGGCGCGCGAGCAGGCCGCACTCCTCGGCGCCGTCTTCGACTCCATCAGCGACGCGGTCGCCGTGCTGGACGCCGACGGGGACCTGCTGCTGCGCAACCGGGCCGCCGACGCCCTCTTCGGCGGCCCGGACGTGCCCGGCAGGGCGGATCCCGTCTCCGGGCACGGCTTCTTCGACCTCGATGGGAACCGGGTGGACACCTGCGACCTGCCCGTCGTGCGGGCGCTGCACGGCGAATCGACCCACGGCGTCGACGGGCGGATCGTCACGGCGGCGCACCCCGGGGGCCGCACCGTCTCCGTCAGCGCGCACCCGCTGCCGGTGGAGCCGGGCGCGGCGTGGAGCCGGGGGGCCGTCGCGGCGCTGCACGACGTGACCGACGTGCGGGCCGCCGCCGACGAGGTCGCCCGCGCCCACGACCTCTTCGCCAGCGTCCTGGACGCCGCGACCGGGCACTCGATCATCGCCGTCGACACGACCGGTGCCATCACGCTGTTCAACGAGGGCGCCGAGCGGCTCCTCGGCTGGTCGGCCGAGGAGGTGCTCGGCCGTCCCGCCCTGGAGCTGCACGACCCCGCGGACGTCGAGGAGGTCGTGCGCCAGCTCGGCCTGGCCGACCTCTCCGGCCTCTTCGCCCGGATCCGGGCGGACGGTCCCCTGACGATGCGCTGCCGCTACCGGCGCCGGGACGGCACACCGGTGACCGTGAGCCTCACGAGCACACCCATGCACGACGGCGCGGGTGGCCTCACCGGCTACATGAGCATGGCGACCGACATCACCGCACAGCTGGCCGCCGAGCGGCGCGTCGAGCAGTCCGAGGCGCTGTTCCGGGCGGCGTTCGACCGCAACCCCGTCGGCATCGCGCTCGTGGCGGTGGAGGACGGCGGCCCGGGGCGCGTGCTGCGCGCCAACCGCTCGATGCACCGGTTGGCGGGTCGCACGGAGGCGTCGCTGCCGGGCCGCCGGCTGGACGAGCTCGTGGCACCCGCCGACGTGGGGCGCTTCCTCGACGCCCTGGCGCCCGTGGTGTCCGGTGCCCTGCCGGAGACCACCCTGGACAGCACCTTCACGCGCGCCGACGGCAGCGTCGTCCTCGGCGAGGTGACCGCCACCTCGTTGACCTCGCACGACGGGGAGCCGCTGCTGCTGTGCCTGCTCGAGGACGTCACCGAGCAGCGCGCGGCCCAGCGGCGGCTCGCCCACCAGGCGCAGCACGACAGCCTGACCGGTCTGGCCAACCGCGCCCTCCTGCTGCAGCGCCTGGAGCAGGAGGTCGCCGAGGGGGGCCGCAGCGGTCGTCCGCTGGCCGTGCTCTACGTCGACCTCGACGGCTTCAAGGCCGTGAACGACACCGCCGGCCACGCCGCGGGCGACCGGCTGCTGGTCGCCGTGGCGGGCATCTTCACCGGCTGCGTGCGCGCCGGGGACACCGTGGCGCGGCTGGGCGGTGACGAGTTCGCCCTCCTGTGCCCGGGCGCCACGCAGACCGAGGCCGTCGCCGTCGGCCGCCGGGTCCTCGACGCGCTCGGCGCGCCGATCGCCCTCGGGGGCGCCGACGCGGTCGTGGGCGCCAGCATCGGCGTGCGCTGGTGCGACACGTGGGGCGGGCTGGGCGCCGAGCACGTGCTCCACGAGGCCGATGCGGCCATGTACGCGGCGAAGCGGTCCGGCAAGGGGCGGATCGTCGTGCACGGCGGCGACGGGGCCGCGGGCGCGCAGCAGGAGCCGCCCGCCCGCAGCGGGGGCGTCGCCGCGCGCCGGTGAGCCGGCCGCTCCGCAGGTGGTGGCGGAGCACATGAACCCGCCCGCCCGGGGTAGGTGGGGGGCGACCGGGTGCCCACCCGGCGCGCGAGCGGGGGAGACGACGATGCCCGAGGAACAGCCGCTGGTCGCGGACCTGGTGGTCGAGCGGTTGCGGGCCTGGGGGGTCCGGCGGGTGTTCGGGCACGCCGGCGACGGGATCAACACGGTGCTCGGCGCGCTGCGGCGCAGCGGGGGACCGGAGTTCGTCCAGGCCCGGCACGAGGAGAACGCCGCGCTCATGGCCGTCGGGCACGCGAAGTACACCGGCGAGGTGGGGGTCGTGCTGGTCACGCAGGGCCCGGGGGCGGTGCACGTGCTCAACGGCCTCTACGACGCCAAGCTGGACAGCGTCCCCGTGGTCGCCGTCGTCGGGCAGCAGGAGCGCACGGTGCTCGGCTCCGCCTACCAGCAGGGCATCGACCTGCAGACGCTGTTCGGCGACGCCACCCAGTACGTGCAGACGGTCCTGGCCGCCGAGCACGCGCCGATGGTGCTGGACCGCGCGTTCCGCAGCGCGCTGGCGACCCGGCAGCCGTGCGCCGTCGTGCTCCCGCACGACGTGCAGCAGCTGCCCGCGCCCGACCCGCTGCCGCAGGAGCACGGCGTGGTCGTCAGCGCTCCGGAGTGGCGCCGTCCCCGGACGCTGCCGCAGGAGGACGACCTGCGGCAGGCGGCGGCGGTGCTCAACGCCGCCCGCAGGCCCGCCCTGCTGGTCGGGCAGGGAGCCCGGCACGCCGGCGCCCAGGTGCGGGCGGTCGCCGACCGGCTCGGCGCCGGCGTCACCACGAGCCTGCTCGGCAAGCCGTGGGTGGACGAGCGGCTGCCGACCAGCGCCGGCGTCATGGGGCACCTGGGCACCAGCGCCAGCGCGTTCCTCATGGCCGAGTGCGACACGCTGCTCATCGTCGGCAGCAACGACCCGTGGACGGAGTTCTACCCGACGCCCGGGCAGGTGCGCGCCGTGCAGATCGACGTCGACGGGCGCAACCTCGGCAACCGCTACCCGGTCGAGGTGGGGCTGCCCGGTGACGCGGCCGAGACGCTGCAGGCCCTGCTGCCGCTGCTGGACCCGCCCCGGGAGGAGGGCTGGCGCGGCCGGGTCGTCGACGCGGTCGCGCGCTGGCACGTGCTGGCCGAGCGGCGGGCCGCGCTGCCGGCGGAGCCGCTCAACCCGGAACTGGTGGTCCGGGAACTCAGCCCGCGGTTGCCGGCCGACGCGCTGGTCAGCGTCGACGTCGGTTCGGTGACCTACTGGTACGCCCGCCACCTCACGCTCCCGCCGGGGGTCCAGGCCCACCTGTCCTCCACGCTGGCGAGCATGGGGTCGGCCCTGCCGTACGGCATCGCCGCCAAGCTCGCCGAACCCTCCCGGCCGCTCGTGGCGCTGGCCGGTGACGGCGCGATGCAGATGAACGGCGTCGCCGAGCTGATCACCGTCGCGGCCCGGTGGCGCGACTGGCCCGACCCGAGGTTCGTCGTCTGCGTGCTGCACAACCAGGACCTGGCCGAGGTGACGTGGGAGCAGCGGGAGATGGAGGGCGACCCGCGGTTCGGCGCCAGCCAGCGGTTGCCGGGGTTCCCCTACGCGGGGTACGCGGAACTGCTCGGCCTGCGCGGCATCCGGGTGGACGACCCCGCCGGCGTCGCCGCCGCCTGGGACGCCGCGCTGTCCGCCGACCGCCCCGTCGTCATCGAGGCCGTCGTCGACGCGGAGGTGCCGCTGCTGCCGCCCTTCCCGGCCGGGGAGCAGAAGCTGGAGCGGATGCGCTCGGCGCTGGCGCAGGACGGGCCGGGCGGCCGGCGCGCGCTGCGGCTGCTGGAGGCGCAGGCCCAGCAGGAGCGCGAACTCGGCTGACCCCGGCCGCCCCGGCGGCGCGCGCGGGTCAGGCTCCGTCCTCCTCGTGCGCGAGCACCGGGACCCGCCTGGTCGCGATGGCGGCGGCCCGTGCCGAGCGCGCCAGGAGCAGCCGGCGGATCCCACCGGCGATCAGCCCCCCGACCATCATCACGACGATCCCCGGGTAGAGGTAGGCGTAGATGACGTGCTCGTCGCCGACGACGTAGGCCACGTCCGGCTCGTCCGGGTCGTAGCGGACGACGACGCCGTCACCGGTGTGGTACTGGCTGAAGGTGCGGATCCACGTCGGCGCCCCGGGCGCGGAGGGCGCCGCGGCCACCGCGACGTGCTCGGGACCGCGGCGGCCGTCGTCGACCGCCGTGACCACGGTGCGGAACTCCACCCCGTCATCGGCCAGCGCCAGGCGCGGGTGGTGGTAGAACCACGTCATCATCACGCTGAGCGCGACGGCGAACACCGCACCCGCGGCGAGCTGCCACCCACCGCGCCGCCGGTCGGGTGCGGGGCGGTTCACGGCGCCTCCTCGAGGGTGGTGCCGGCCAGCAGCCGGTCCACCTCGGCCTCGACGAGCGCCGACACGGCGGTGGCCGGCCACGTCGCCTGCGCCAGCAGCCACCCGCCGGCCTCCGAGGACAGCACGAGGGCGCAGCGCTCGGCGACGCCGACCCGCCCGTCCGCGGCGCGGGTGGTGGTCAGGTAGCGGTTGCGCACGCCGGCCCCGGCGGCGGCGGAGACCTCGCTGCGGTGGACGCGGCCGATGCGGTGCCCCCGGCCGCTGAGCTGTGCGGCCAGCCGCAGCAGCGCCCCCCGGCTCCTGGCGTGCGCCGGGGCGGGCACGAAGGTCACCTCCACGGTGCACAGCGGCCCCTCGGCGGGGTCGGGCAGCAGGGCGAGGGCCAGCGAGCTGCGCGGGTCCAGCCGCTGGCGCTCGCAGCGCACGAGCTCCTCCAGGTCGGCGCGCAGCCCGGCCAGCAGGTGCGGGACGTCGGCGGCGTCCAGGCCGTCGGCGGCCAGCCGCCGGGAGGCGGTGCGCGCGGCCCACCGCGCGGCGTCGACGTCGGGCTCCAGGGGCAGCACCTCCCAGCAGGAGCCGCCGTCGAGGCCGAGCAGCAGGTCACCGGCGCCGCGGTGCTGCACCAGCGCGCTCACGGCAGGTCCGCCGCGGCCGGCCGCACCCGGGGCGCTGCCGCCGGCTCGCGCCGTCGTGCCGGTGCGGGATGGACGAAGGACAGGCCGGCGGCGATGGCGTCGAACAGCTCCAGCAGCGGTTCGGCCAGCGCGGTCATCGGGGAGGAGAACGTCAGCAGCAGCGAGCCGCCGGCGGCGTCGGGCATCGCGACGAGGTGCTCCAGGACGAGGGCTTCGCCGGTGATGCCCAGCGGGCCCTGCGTCGCGGGGACGATCCGCTGCCGCCGCAGCGCCTCCCCGGCGGGCAGGGCCACCCGGCGCGCCCGCGCACCGGTCGCGTCCCCCCCGAGCCCGGCACCGGGCGGCAGCACGCTGACCAGCAGCGACGCGGGCAGCAGGACGACGCCGGCCCGCATCAGCGACAGGTGCAGGTCCACGCCCCCCACCTGCGCCGCCCGGGCCGCCTGCGCCAGCAGCTCGGTGCGCAGGCCCTCGACGAGCCCCTCCTGGGTGCGGACGCCGTCGAACTGCCGCCGCAGCAGGGCATCGACGTCCGCGGCGCGCCGCTGCGGGGCCAGGTCGATGCGCTCCCAGCCCTGCGGCAGCAGCAGCGCGTAGTCCGTGGCGCGGGTGCCCAGCGCGCTCACCGGGCGCCCACCTCGCTGCCGGCGCGCTCGTTCCCGGCGCCGTCCGCGGGCTCCTGCCGCGAGTTCTCGAGCAGCTTCTCGAAGCCGTACTTGGCGCGATCGGCCCACGCGAAGCCGTCGGTGATCGCGGATGACACCCGCTCGACGGTGTCGATGCGGCGGACGCGCTCGGCGATCCCGGGCAGCGCGGTCACCGCGGCGCGCTCGGCCTCGGTCAGCGTCCCGAGCGCGGCGTCGATCCTCGCCTTCGTCGCCTCGTGGTGGCTGACGTGGCGCAGCGCGTCGCGGAACTCCTCCCCGGTGGGGCGCAGGACCTGCGGCAGCGCGCTGCGGATGCCGGCGGCGGTCGTGGGCACCGCGTCCAGGCGCCGGGCGACCTCCCGGACCGCGGTGTCGTCGTAGGCCTGGCGCGTGGCGGTGGCGATGCGGCGCACCGCGTTGACCGACAGGGTCCCCGCGGCGTGCCCGGCGTCGACGAGCTCCTGCCGGACGGCGCGCTTGACGTCCCCGGAGACGGGCGTGCGCAGCCGGGCGGCGATGCCGGCGACCACCTCCGGGGTGAGGCCGTGCAGACCCTCGGCGTCCATGGCGCGGCGGACGGCGTCGTTGGCGCTGCGCACGGGACCGGAGCGGCCCACGAGGTCGACGACCTCACCCCCGGCGCTGCGCACCAGCTTCCCGGCGACGCGGCCGACGCCCATCGTGGCCAGCCCCAGCGCGTCCCAGGCGACGTCCGACCAGGACCCGTCGCCGGACAGCAGCAGCGCGACGTGGCAGGCGGTGGCCAGCAGGCCCGTGCTGACGGAGACGACCTCCAGGACGCCGGCGAGCGGGAGCAGGACGACCCCTGCCGGGGGGAAGATCGCGGTGAGCGCCGTGCAGGCGAGGGCGGCGAGTCCCGTCCACATGGAGATCTCGCCGAGCACGTCCGCGGCGTCGCCGATCTCGTCGGCGTACCGGTGGAGGAAGCCGGTGAACCGGTCCCACCCGCTGTCGTGCAGCGCGTCGTGGTCGATGACCTCGGCGATGGCGCGCGAGGCCCGCTGGGCGGCGTGGTCGCGGTCGTC
>NZ_BAABIL010000580.1:0-5295 GCF_039542765.1 Kineococcus glutinatus | reverse complement strand
CGGCCTCGCCGCGCTCGGCCGCCGACCCGGCGTCCTCCGCCACCCCGCACCCCGCTGCCCGCGCCCGCCCGCCGCCCCCGCCGGGACGGCGCCGGGAGAGGCTAACGGCGGCCCGCGCCCGGGCTGCGGCACCCGACCGGCGTGGCGGCTGAGACGCTGGCGGGGTGCCCCCGCCGCCCCCCGCCGCCCTGCGGGACGTCGTCCGCGCCCACACCCGGCCCGGCCGCCCGGCCCTCGTGCCGGAGGTCCGCCTGCACCTGGCCGCCGACACCACAGCCCTGTGGCAGCGGCTGGAGGAGGAGCTGGGGCGCTCGGGCACCGAGCCCCCCTTCTGGGCGGCGGCCTGGGCGGGCGGGCAGGCCGTGGCGCGCCACCTGCTCGACACGCCCGACCTCGTGCGCGGCCGGCGGGTGCTCGACCTCGCCACCGGCTCGGGGCTGTGCGCGATCGCCGCCGCCCTGGCCGGTGCCGCCCGGGTGCTCGCCGCCGACGTCGACGAGCTCGCCGCCGCGGCCGTCGCGGAGAACGCCGCCCTCAACGCCGTCGCCGTCGAGCCCGTCGTGGCCGACCTGCTCGCCGGGGACCCCCCGGACGTCGACGTGGTCGTGGCGGGGGACGTCTGGTACGAGCGGCGGATGGCCGAGCGGTTCCTGGCCTGGCTGCGGACCTGCCGCGGCGCCGGGTGCGACGTGCTCGTCGGCGACCCCGGCCGCGCGTTCCTGCCCCGGCACGCGCTGGTGGAGGTCGCCCGCTACGACGTGGCCGCCGACCCGGTGCTGGAGAGCGCCGCCGTGCGGCACGCGGCGGTGTTCCGGCTGCGCTGAGGAGCGGCCTCCACCGCGCCCTTCTCCGGGTTCGGGCGGTCGGAACGCGGTGCGGGGGCGCCGAAACCCGGAGATGGGCGCGGTGGGCGGGGTGGGTGCGATGCGCAGACCGCACCGGGTCGTGCTCCGGTGCGGCCTGCGCGGTGCGCGGGTGTCAGAGGCGCCGCTCGCGGCGGTAGAGCGAGCGGGCCCACGCCCAGCCGGCGACGCCGAGCACGAGGCACCAGGCGACGGCCTGCGCGGCGACGGCGCCCCCGGGCCCCGCCCCACCGGCCAGCAGTCCCCGCGCGGTCTCGATGACCGGGGTGAACGGCTGGTGCTGCGCGAACCAGCGCACGGCCGTCGGCATGGTCTCGACGGGCGCGAAACCGCTGCCCAGGAACGGCAGCAGCAGCAGGATCATCGGCGCGTTGCTCGCGGTCTCGACGCTGCGCGCGTTGAGCCCCATGGCGACGCACAGCCAGTTCAGGGCCAGGCCCAGCAGGACGAACAGGCCCAGCAGCGCGAGCCGGTCGAGCGCGCCCGCGCCGGGCCGGTAGCCCATCGCGACGGCGGCGCCGAGCACGAGCACGAGGGCCGCCAGCGCCTGCACGAGGAAACCGATCACCGGCCCGGACAGCACCGCCCCCGGCGCGATCGCCATCGTCTTGAACCGGGCCGTGATCCCGCCGGCGGCGTCCATGGCGGTGCTGGTGGCCACCGACGTCGCCCCTCCGACCACGGTGAGGACCAGCAGGGTGGGCGTGATGTAGTCGAGGTACGCGGCGCGCCCCTCGGCCCCGGGGGTGACGCCGGGGGCCACGCCGGCGCCGAAGGCGCCGCCGAAGACGTGGACGAACAGCAGGAGCACCACGAGCGGGCCGAGGACGAGGAAGATCGTCAGCCCGGGGTAGCGCACCGCGCGCAGCAGGCTGCGGCGCACCATGGTGACGACGTCGGCGACGGGACGGGGGCGGGCGGTCGCGGGCGCGGTGGTGGTGACGGCGGTCATCGGACGTCCTCCTCGTCGAGCGCGGGGGTGGTCCCGCCGGTCGGTTCGGTCAGTGCGAGGAACACGTCGTCGAGCGAGCCGGCGTCGTACGCGGCCTTGAGCTCGGCGGGCGTGCCCCCGGCGACGACGCGGCCGCCGTGCAGCACGGCCACGGAGTCGGCGAGGTGGTCGGCCTCCTCCAGGTACTGGGTGGTGAGGAGGATCGTGGTGCCGTCCGCGACGAGGGCGCGCACCTCGTCCCACAGGGTGCGGCGGCTGCGCGGGTCCAGGCCGGTGGTCGGCTCGTCGAGGAAGACGACGGCGGGCGCCCCGACGAGGGTCATCGCGAGGTCGAGCTTGCGCTTCGTGCCACCGGAGTAGGTGCTGACGGGCTTGCCCGCCGCCTCGGTGAGGCCGAAGCGCTCGAGCAGCTCGGTCGTCCGCCGGCGCCCGGCGGCCCGGCCGAGGTGGGCGAGGTCCGCCACGAGGCGCAGGTTCTCGGCGCCGGTGAGCAGCTCGTCGACGGCGGTGATCTGGCCGGTGACGCCGATCGACGCGCGCACGGCGTCGGGCTCGCGGGCGACGTCGTGGCCGGCGACGCGGACGGTGCCGGCGTCGGCCCGCAGCAGGGTGGACAGGACGCCGACGGTCGTGGTCTTGCCGGCGCCGTTCGGGCCCAGCAGCGCGGTCACGGTGCCGGCGGGGACGGTGAGATCGACCCCGTCGAGCACGGGCCGCGTGCCGGACGTCGACGGGTAGGACTTGCGCAGGCCGGCGACCTCGATCGCGGGCCCGGGGGCGGGGCTGGTCACGGGTGCTCCTTGCGGTGGTGGGGGACGCGCGGGCGGTGGCGGCGCGGGTCGCCTCAGCGGCTGCGGGCGGTGATGTCGCCGTGGGTGGTGGTGGCGCGGATGTCGAGCTCGGTGGTGCCGTCGTTCGCGAGGGCGTTGCTGATGCGGCCGCAGCCGGTGCCGGCGTCCATGGCGGCCGAGACCCCTGCCGCGGCGTCGACGGTGATGTCGCCGACCCGGGTGCGCAGCACGAGCGCGCCGGGCCCGGCCTCGGCGATGCGGATGTCGCCCTTCGTGGTGGTGACCTCGGCGGGACCGGTGAGGCGGCCGATCGAGACGTCGCCGGCCAGGGCGGTGAGGTGGGCGCT
Organism: Kineococcus glutinatus; assembly: GCF_039542765.1. Classification (NCBI taxonomy): domain Bacteria; kingdom Bacillati; phylum Actinomycetota; class Actinomycetes; order Kineosporiales; family Kineosporiaceae; genus Kineococcus; species Kineococcus glutinatus. The sequence goes on along the minus strand of NZ_BAABIL010000580.1, from coordinate 2,342 downwards.
GGCGGCCTCGTCGAGCTCGATCGTGCCGTGCGAGCCCTCGGCGGTGACGTCCCCGAGCCGGCCGACGCCGCGCAGCCCGGCGACGCCCTCGACCTCGACGTGGGAGCCGGCGGGCAGCTGGACCGTCACCTCGACGGTTCCGGAGGGGCCGAAGACCCCGTGCTTCGCCGGTGTCGCGATCCGCAGGACGCCGTCGTGGAACTCGACCGCGGTCCGCTCCGCCGCCCTCGCGTCGCGGCCGGTGGCGGCGTCGGCGGGCCGGACCTCGACCGCGGTGCCGGCGCCGTCGGCGGCGACGAGCCGGACCCGCCCTGCGGGGACGTCGATGACGGCGGAGATGGGGGTGGGGGTGTCGAAGGTGCGCATGGTGCTCAGCTCCTGGTGCTCGTCGGTCCGTGGTGTTTCGTGCATGAGAAACGCTACGGAGCGTTCACCCGGCAGGCAACAGCGTCATTGCATCCGTCGCGCATCTGCGCAGCTCAGAGCGGACAAATCGTTGCAACGGGCCAAACGGCAACGCAATGCCGGCACGTGGTGGCGTTGCACTCGTCGAGCGGTGAACGCTACCGTCGGCGCATCAGCGGGTGCGGAGGGGGACGCGGTGCCGGGAGGCAGGCTCACCAGGCAGGAACGCCAGCAGGTCGCGCACGGCCTGGCCGACGACCTCTCCTACGCGGAGATCGCCAGGCGCCTGGCGCGCCCCACCTCGACGATCACGCGCGAGGTGATGCGCAACGGCGGTCCCGTCGCCTACCGCCCCGACCTGGCCCAGCGCTCCGCCGAGCGGCGCGCCCGCCGGCGCCCCCGGGCCGCGCCCCGCAGCTCGCAGGCGCACGGCGGCGACGCGGAGGCCGTGCGCGAGTACGAGGAGTCCTTCGTCACGCTGATCATGCAGTCGGGGCTGCCCCGGACGGCCGCCGGGGTGCTGACCTGCCTCTACACCGCCAACGCGGGCGGCCTCACCGCCGCCGAGCTCGTCCAGCGCCTGCGCGTCAGCCCGGCGTCCGTCTCCAAGGCGGTCGCGCTCCTGGAGGGCCACGGCCTGCTCCTGCGCGAGCGCGAGGGCCGCCGCGAGCGCTACGTCGCCGACGGGGACGTCTGGTACCAGTCGATGATCGCCACCGTCCGGTCCCACGCCCAGCTCGTCGAGACCGCCCGGCAGGGTGTCCGCCTCCTCGGCCCGGACACCCCGGCCGGCGTGCGGCTGGAGAACATGGCCCGCTTCATGGACTTCGTCGGCGAGAGCATCGCCCGCGCCGCGGAGCAGGCCCGCGAGCTCCTCTCCGCGGAAGCCGGGGCGGTCCCGCGCGACAGCGCCGCACCGGCTGCGGTCCGCCGCGGCGGGCGGTCGGCGTGACGGGCGCGGTGGGGGCGGCTCAGCCGCCCCGGTGCGCCCGCCAGGTGGCCGCGTCGATCCGGTGCAGCACGTGCCGGTACGGCGCGACGCCCGCCGCGATGCTGTGGTCGAAGTCGTCCGCCGGATCCCGGCGCATGCCCAGGCGGCGCATCACCGCCTGCGAGCGCACGTTCGACGGGGTGGTGATCGAGACCACCTCCGCCAGGCCCGCACCACCGGCGGCCGGGTCCCCGAACGCCACGTCGAGGGCGCGGGTGGCGGCCTCGGTGGCGTAGCCGCGCCCCCACGACCAGCGGGCCAGCCGCCAGCCCACCTCCACCGCCGGGGTGAAGTGCGCCTCGAACGTCTGCTCCAGCAGCCCGGTGAACCCCGCGAACCGCCCCGCGTCGGGGCCCTCGGCGACCTCCACCGCCCACAGGCCCCAGCCGTGCCGGTCGAACTCCCCGTCGCCGCGGGCCGCCAGCGCGTCGCTGCCCGCGCGGTCCAGGGGCGCGGCCAGGTGCTCCACCACCTCCGGGTCGGCGTTGAGCGCCGCGAAGGGCGCCAGGTCCTCCTCCCGCCAGCGCCGCAGCAGCAGGCGGTCGGTGCGCAGGGAGATCGCGTCGAGGTCCACGGGGGCAGCCTGGCAGGAGCGATTCGCCCGCGGGAGGGCCCGGGGACGGGCGTCAGGGAGTGCCCCCGCCGCCGGGCTGCAGCGCCTCGGCCAGCTCCCGGCGGGAGGAGACGCCGAGCTTGGCGTAGGCGCGGTGCAGGTGGTTCTCCACCGTGCGGTGCGAGACCACGAGCGCCTCCGCGATGCGCGTCGCCGTCCACCCCCGCGCGGCCAGCACCGCCACCTCCCGCTCCCGGGCCGTCAGCGGCTGCGGCGCCAGCGGCAGCTGCAACCCGGGCGTCCGCGCCCCCCGGCAGCGCTCGGCCAGGTCTGCGCTGCGGCGGCGGTCGGTGTCGCGGGCGCCCAGCACCGGCGTGTCCACGGTGACCACGA
>NZ_BAABIL010000579.1:0-1835 GCF_039542765.1 Kineococcus glutinatus | reverse complement strand
CAGGCCGTCCGCGCCGCCGTCCAGCGCGGCGCGGGGCTCGTGCAGCCGCGCCTCCGCCGGCATGAGCGCCACCTCCCCGCTGGGCACGTACGGCACCACCGCCACCAGCACGTCCACCCGGCCGCGCAGCCGGTCCGGCAGCGGCGCGTCGAGGTCGCCGAGCAGGACCTGCGCGCCGGGCAGGTTGCCCCGCGCGCAGCGCACCGCGACGGGGTCGGAGTCCACGGCGTGCACCTCGAGGTCCGGGACCGCCGCGGACAGCGCCACCGCCAGGGCGCCGGAACCGCAGCACAGGTCCACGACGACCCCGCCGCGCGGTGTGACGGCCGCGGCGGTGCGGGCCAGGAACTCGCTGCGGCGCCGCGGCACGAACACCCCCGGTTCCACCGCCACCCGCACCCCGCAGAACTGCGCCCAGCCGAGCACCTGCTCCAGCGGCAGCCCGCCCACCCGCCGGGCGACGAGGTCGTCGAGCTCGGCGGCGCCGCCGGCCTGCGCCACCAGCAGCGCCGCCTCCTCCTCGGCGTACACGCACCCCGCCGCCCGCAGCCGGCGCACCACCCCCGCGGGCGGTCGCGGCCCGCGGGGTTCCTCCCGCCCGGCGCCGCTCATCCGAGGTGGCGGTAGCGGCCGCGCTGCCACACCAGCGGATCGGCGTCCGCGCCCGGTTCGACGTGCTCGATGCGCGCCTCGACGAGCGCGCTCCACCCCAGCGTGCGCACCCCCGTCACGCGGCAGCCCGCCCACGTCACGTCCCCGGCCGGCACCGGGCCCCACGCGGTGTCCGTCCACGTCGCCAGGGTGAACGGCCCGCCCGGGGCCGGGCCGAGGAAGGAGAACGCGTCGGCCAGCGGGCGCCGGGACCAGTCCAGGACGGTGACGGCGAACGCACCCGAGGCGGTGAGGACCTCCAGCACGTCGCTCTCGTCGCCCAGCAGCCCCGCGAGCTGCCCCGGCTCGCCGACGAGCACGGACGACACCGTCAGGCCCGCCCGCTGCGCGCCGTCCGCCGCCGTCCACAGCGTCACCGGGGCGCTCAGCCGCCCGCGCAGCCGGCGCACGGGTTCCCGCTGCTGCTCCGGGCGCAGGAACGGGTGCTCCCCGTGCACCGCGCCGCCCGCCGCCTCGAACCCACCACCGCTCACGCGACGACCCTACGCGGGGACGGGGCCGGCGACCTGCGGGTGCGACCCCGGCAGGTCTCCGGCAGCCAACAGCCCGCTCACAGGGATCTCAGAGCTGCGCGGCGCAGATTGTGGGTGTGCCGGGAAGCGCCCGGCGCGACAGCGACCGGGGGGCAGACATGAAGATCACGCAGCGGATCGTGGCCGCGGGCACCGCGGGGGTCATCAGCGCCAGCGGGCTCGGCCTGCTCCTGCTCGACGCGCCGGCCGCCGCGGCCGCACCCCGCGAGGCCGGCACCGTCGCCGGGACCACCGCCGACGGGGTGCGCGACGGCGGCCGCGACCGCGGTGCCACCCCGGTGCGGACCGCTGGTCTCGTCGCCGTGCTGCCCGAGCGCGTCGGCACCGGCACCCGGACCTCGCGCCTCGCGGAGGTCTGACCCACCGACCCCTCCCCGACGTCCCGCTGCGTGGGGCTGCTGACGAGGCCGTCGGGGAGGTCCTGCGAGCCCGGGGGCGTCCGACGGGAACCGGACGCCCCCGGGCCCGTGGTTGTCCGGCAGCACCCGGGTCGTGGGGTCCTGGTCGTCGCGGCGCCGGCCGGGGCGCGCCTCAGCGCACCCAGACGCGCAGGTCACCCACCGCGGTGAACCCCGCGTGCCGGGCGGCGGCGAGGTCCTCGCCCCGTTCGTAACCGACCAGCGGCCGGCC
>NZ_BAABIL010000578.1:0-2054 GCF_039542765.1 Kineococcus glutinatus | reverse complement strand
TCCGGTCAACGAGTGGATCATGGAGCAGCTCATCATGGTCGACGCCCTCAAGCGGGCCTCCTCGCGGGTGACGAACCGCCGGTAGGCCGCGTCGGTGCGCAGCAGCTCCTCGTGGCGACCGCAGCCGGCCACCCGGCCGCCGCGCACCCAGCGCACCTCGTCGGCGGTGCTCAGCAGGAGGGGGCTGGCGGAGGTCACGACGGTCGTGCGCCCGGCGCGGGCGCGGCGCAGCCGCCGCGCGATGCGGGCCTCGGTGTGGGCGTCGACGGCGCTGGTGGGCTCCACGAGCACCAGCACGTCGGGGTCGCGCAGCACCGCCCGGGCCAGGGCAAGGCGCTGGCGCTGGCCGCCGGACAGCGACCGGCCGCGCTCGCCGACCCGGCCCGCCAGCCCGCCGGGGACACCGGCGACGACGTCCTCGGCGGCCGCCACGCGCAGGGCGGCGAGGACGGCGTCGTCGTCGTGCTCGCCGGTGGGGTCCACCTGCTCGCGCAGGCTGCCGCTGAACAGCTGCGGGTCCTCCTCGGCGAGCAGCACCCGGCGGCGGACCTCGGCCAGCGGCAGGTCCTGCAGCGCGGTCCCGGCCAGCAGCGCCCCGGGGTCGGCGTCGTCGGTGCGGCCCAGCCGCCGGGCCGTCGCGGCGGCCTGCTCGGGGGGGTCGGCGCCGACGGCGGTGAGCCGCCCCCCGGGGGCGCGCACCCCGGTGACGGGGTCGGCGACCGCCGGGGCGGCCGTGGTGGGCGCGGCCGCGGTGGGCGAGCTGGTGGTGGGTGCGGCCGTGGTGGGTGCGTCGCGCACGAGGGGCTCGACGCGGAGCACCCCGACGAGGCGGCGGGCGGCGACGAGCGCGCGGGAGTACTTGTCCACCGCCTCCACCACCGTGCGCAGCGGGGTGCTGAGGAAGGCCGCGTAGCCGTAGAGCGCCACCAGCTCGCCCGGGCTGACCTCCCCGCGCAGCGCGGCGTGCGCCCCGCCCCAGACCAGGGCCGCGACCAGCAGGCCGGGCACGAGGACCTGCATCGCCTCCAGCGCCGACTGCCAGCGCCCCGCGGCCACGCCCGCGGCCCGCACCGCCTGCGACCGCTCGGCGTAGCGGCGGGTGAAGACCTCCTCGCCGCCGATGCCGCGCAGCACCCGCAGCCCGGCGACGGTGTCGGTGCCCAGCGCGGTCAGCTCACCGGTGAGGCGGCGCTGCTCCCGCTGGCGGGCCTGCAGCGGCCGGGCGAGCAGGAGCAGCGCCGCGAGGACGACCGGCACGCCGAGCAGGACGAGCAGCCCCAGGGGCACCGAGGTGCGCAGCACGAGGACGGCGACGACGGCGACGGCCAGCACGGCCCCGACGGCGCGCTGGGTGACGTCGTAGGCCTCGCCGAGGCGGGGCGCGTCCGAGGACGTCGTGGCGAGCACCTCGCCCTGCGGCACGTCGCGCAGGACGGCGGTGCCGGCGGCGCTGGTGTGCCGCCCGACCTGCTGGCAGGTGCGGAAGCGGCCCGTGAGCCGGTTGAGGACGGCGTGCCGGTGGCGCAGCACCGCGGACGTGGCCTGCACGAGCGACAGCAGCAGCACCAGGGCGCACCAGCGCCACAGGTCGGGGCCGCCGGTGACGACGGCGTCGAGGGCGCGCCCGAGGGCGGCGGGGAAGACGGCCTGGGTGAGCATCCACACCACCCCGCAGGTCACGCCGGCGGCCAGGGTGGTGCGCTGCGCCCACCCGGTGCGCAGCACGAGGTGCAGCGGGGAGCGGAGGTCGGGCGGGCCCGGGTCGTGCAGGGGGAGGTGGAGCACGTGCACCCAGCGTAGTGAGACCGCTCTCCCGCGGCCACGGGAAAGGCCCGGCGGGGACGTCCGGCACCGACGCGCCGGCGTGTCGCGCGCACGCCGTCCCCGCACCGTCCCCGCGCCGTCCCCGCGCCGCGGCGACCCTCCGGTCACGTACCGGTCGCCGGCGCGTGGTGCGGTGTTGGGCGCCGCGCCGCCCGCCGCGTGTTGGCTGCAGCCCATGCGCCCAGCCAGCACCTCCAGCCCCGTGCGGCCCCCGAGCGGTCGCCCGGGCC
>NZ_BAABIL010000577.1:0-2012 GCF_039542765.1 Kineococcus glutinatus | reverse complement strand
GCGGGCGGTGCGGCGGCGGCGCTGCCCGCGACGATGCGGGTCAGCGTGCTGCGCGCCGCCGGTGACCTCGCGGTGGAGGAGCGCCCCGTGCCGGCGGCGGGCCCCGGTCAGGTGCTCGTGCGGGTGGGGTCCGTGGGGGTGTGCGGCTCCGACGTCCACTACCACCGGCACGGCCGGATCGGTGAGTTCGTCGTCACCGCGCCCCTCGTCCTCGGCCACGAGGCGGGCGGGCGCGTCGTCGCGGTGGGTGCGGGCGTCGACCCCGCCCGCGTCGGCCAGCGCGTCGCCCTGGAACCGGGCGTGCCCTGCCGCCGCTGCGCGCAGTGCCGCGCGGGCCGCTACAACCTGTGCCCCGACGTGCGGTTCTTCGCCACCCCGCCGGTCGACGGGGCGTTCTGCGAGTACCTCGCCCACGACGCCGACTACGCCTTCGCGGTGCCGGACTCGCTCAGCGACGACGCCGCCGGGCTGATCGAGCCGCTCAGCGTGGGCGTGTGGGCCTGCCGCAAGGCGGCCGTCGGCGCGGGCAGCCGGCTCCTCGTCGCCGGCGCCGGGCCCATCGGCCTGGTCACCGCGCAGGTGGCGCGCGCCCTGGGGGCCGCCGACGTCGTCGTCTCCGACATCGACGCCGGCCGCCGCGGGGCGGCGCTGCGCTTCGGGGCCACGCAGGTGCTCGACCCGGCCGTCGACGACGCCGCCGGGCTGGGCGCCGACGCGTTCGTCGACTGCTCCGGTGCACCGTCCGCGGTCGTCGCCGGCATCCGCGCCGTGCGCCCCGCCGGGCACGTCGTGCTCGTGGGGATGGGCGCGGACGAGGCCACGCTGCCGGTGTCCCACCTGCAGAACCGGGAGATCACCCTCACCGGGACGTTCCGGTACGCCGACACCTACCCCGCCGCCATCTCCCTCGCAGCGCGCGGCGTCGTGGACCTCGACGGGCTGGTGACCGGCCGCTTCGACCTCGACGGCGTCGAGGAGGCCCTCACCGCCGGCGCCCGACCCGGCTCGATCAAGTCCGTCGTCCTCCCCGGCGGCCTGCCGGCCTGAGCGCGGGGGCCGGCTCGCCGGCGTCGAGCACCGTGATGCCGAAGGCGTGCAGCACCCCGGCGGCCTGCTCCGGCCCGAGCAGCGCGCCGCGCAGGTGCGCCAGCCGTTCGGGTGCGACCTCGCCGAGGTCGCACCCGCGCAGGTCGGCCCCCGTGAGGTCCGCACCGGTGAGGTCGGCGTCGCGCAACCGGCTGCCCTCCCACACCGTGCCCCGCAGGTCGCAGCCGCGCAGGCCGGCGTCGTCCAGGCGCAGGTCCCGCATCGGGGCGGACGCGAAGGACAGCCCGTCGAGGACGGCCGCGGAGAGGTTGCAGCCGGCCAGCGCGAACCCCGTGCCGCGGCTGCCGCCGAGCTCGGCGCCGATGAGGCGGCAGCCCTCGAAGGCGGCGCCCGCCAGCAGGGCGGCGTCGAAGCGGGCACCGGAGGCGTCCACGGCCCGGAAGCGGGCGTCGACGAGGTCGGCGCGGGTGAAGCGGGCGCCCACCGCGCTGCCGCCGCGCCACGTCGTGCCGCCGAGCCGGGCGCCGGTGAGGACCGCGCCGTCGAAGCGGCAGCCCTCGAAAGCCCAGCCGTCGAGGTCGGCGTCGGCCAGGTCGGCCCCGGTGAGGTCCGCGCCGGCGAGCCGGTGCGGACCGCGCACCGCGCGCAGGGCCGCCGCGGGGCCGGTGTCCCCCAGGTCGTCGGCGCGCAGCACGGGCAGGTCCGGGGCGGGGCCGGGTGTGATCACGCCTGCACGGTAGCGGCGGGCCCCGACGCCCGGGAGGCGTCGCCCGCGCGCCCGCCTGCGCCGGTCGGGGGAGGTTCCCTGCGCTGAACAGGTGGCGCGCCGGCCCCGCTCTGCAGCCCGTGCGGGGCGCCGTCGATGCACCGGCCCGATCCCGGAGCCGTTCCGGGCCCGTGCACCGCAGGAGGACGACGATGGGTGGACCCACCGGCAGGAACCGGGTGCGCAGGCTGGGCACCGC
>NZ_BAABIL010000576.1:0-5761 GCF_039542765.1 Kineococcus glutinatus | reverse complement strand
CCCGCGGCCCCCTACGGTGCGGGCCGTGCACCCGCCTCCACCGGTCCCCGCGCCGCGGAACCAGAGCCCGGCCGCGCTCGTGGAGGCCAGCGCGGAGCTCGCCCGCCACCTGCTGCGCGGTGGCGCGGACCCCCGCGAAGCCCTCGACCTCCTCGGCCCCGCCCTCGTGCTGTCCTGCTACGGCGAGGAGGGCCTGCTGCTGCTCGGCGTCGGCGAGCGCACCGCCCGCCAGCGGTTGCGGCGCGTCAAGGAGCTCGTCGCGGCCGCGAACGCCTCGATCGCCGCCGAGGAGGCCGGCGGGGCCGCGGAGGCCGGTGGCGGACCCGCTCAGGCCAGGCGCGTGACCCGCACCGACGCCTCGACGCTGGAGGCGGGCCCGGAGTAGACGCCGTGCAGCGGGCTGACGTCGCTGAAGTCGCGGGCGCGGGCCACGACCACGTGCCGCTCCCCCACCGGGACGTCGTTGGTCGGGTCCCAGCCGCACCAGGCGCCCGTCCAGAACTCCACCCAGGCGTGGCTCTCCCCCACCACCTCCCGACCCACCTCCGGCTCCCGCGTGGGGTGCAGGTAGCCGGAGACGTACCGGGCCGGCACCCCCACCTCGCGCAGCGCCGCGCAGGCCAGGTGCGCGATGTCCTGGCACACGCCGCGGCGCTGCTGCCAGGACTCCGCCGCCGTGTCGTGCACGCCCGTGGCACCCGGCACGTACGCCACCTCCTCGCGCAGCCACCCGCACAGCCGCAGGGCCGTCTCGTGCGGGCCGTGCGCGGCGGCGAGCTCCCGGGCCCGCTCGGCGACCTCCGCGGGCGCCCGGGTGCGGGACGTGGGCCGCACCTGCTCCACGAAGCGGTCCGCCACCGCCGGCGCCGCCAGGTCCGCCCACCCCGCACCGGCGTCGGCGGGGGTGCCCGCCGGCCGGTCGGTCTCCACGATGGCGCTCGCCGTGGTGACGAGCTCGGTGTGCGGGGTGTGCACGTCGAAGGCCGTGACGTGGCTGCCCCAGTAGTCCCAGTAGCGCAGCACCGCCGCGTGCGGGGAGACGGCGAACCGCGCGTCCAGCGCCGTCTGGTCCGGCGTCGTCAGCGGCGTCATCCGCGCCTCGTTGTACGACGCCGTCGCCGACCCCTCGTAGCGCAGGGTCGTCACGTGCTCCACCCGCAACCGCATCACGCGTCCGCCTCCACCCAGCTCGTCGCCCCCACCAGCGGGAAGAACCGCCGCCCGACCGCCTCCGCGGCCGCCGAGCACGCCGCCTGCACCCGCGCCATGTGCTCCGGCAGCCGCTGCAGCAGGTCGCCGGCGTACTGCAGCTCCGTGCGCGCCCGCCCCAGGATGCGGTGCGCGTCCTCCGAGCGGACCCCCCGCGGGTCCTGCGGCTCCAGCGCCTCCAGGCTGGCCTCGGCGGTCGTCAGCGCGTTGAGCACCGAGCGCGGGAAGAGCCGGTCCAGCAGCAGGAACTCCGCCGCCTGCTCCTCACCGGCGGCGCCCAGCGCGCTGCCGGAGTAGGTGCGCAGGAACGCCTCGTAGGCGCCGCAGGAGCGCAGCAGCGTCGGCCACGTCGGGCCCGCCCCGTGCAGCGTCCCCGTGGTGAGCAGCCGGGCCGTCATGTCGGCGCGCTCCAGCGAGCGGCCCAGCACCAGGAAGTGCCACGACTCGTCGCGGCTCATCGTGGAGTCCACCAACCCGGACACCACGGCGGTGCGCTCGCGGACCCAGTTGCAGTAGCGGTGCGCCGACACCGTCGTCCAGCGCCCCGACGCGATGGACAGCCACGTCGTGTTGAGGCCCTCCCACACCTCCGAGGAGACCGTCTCCCGCGCGCGGCGGGCGTTCTCCCGGGCCGCGCCGATCGCCCCGGCCACGGAGCTGGGGTCGACGGCGTCGTGGGCCAGGCGGGCCAGCAGCCGGGCCCGGGTGGGGTCCACCCCGTCGTCGGGGACGCCCATCACCCCCATGAGCGCCCGGCACACCGTCGCCTCGTCGAGCCAGGGGTCGTCGAGGCTGCGCTCGACGTGGACGTCGAGGATGCGGGCGGTGTCGTCGGCGCGCTCGACGTAGCGGCCGATCCAGAACAGGGACTCGGCGATGCGGCTCAGCACGCGGGGCCTCCGTGCGGTCGGGGCGGGACCGGGCGGTCGGGGCCCGGGCGGGACGGCGCTGCGGCGGGGACCACCGCCGCTGCGGGGACCACCGCCGCTGCTGCGGGGGTCACTGCTGCTGCTGCTCGGACTGGGCGGCCGGGCCGAGGTCGGGGGCCCGGGAGCCCGGCGGCGGCGCGTGCACCGCCGGGACCCGCTCGGGCGCCTCGCCCCAGCCGTCGCGGTCCTGCCCGGCCAGCACCCAGGTGTCCTTGGAGCCGCCGCCCTGGCTGGAGTTCACCACCAGCGAGCCCTCCCGCAGCGCCACCCGGGTCAGGCCGCCCGGCAGCACCCACACCCGCTCCCCGTCGTTGACGGCGAAGGGCCGCAGGTCCACGTGGCGGGGGCGCAGGTCGTCCCCCACCAGGGTGGGCACGGTGGACAGCGCCACCACCGGCTGCGCGATCCAGCCGCGCGGGGCGGTGAGGATCTGCTGGCGCACGCCCGCCAGCTGCTGCCGGGAGGCGTCGGGCCCCACGACGATGCCCTTGCCGCCGGAGCCGTCGACCGGCTTGACGACGAGCTCGTCCAGGCGGTCCAGGGCCTCCTCGCGCGCCTCGGGCTCCTCCAGGCGCAACGTCCGCACGTTGGCCAGCACCGGCTCCTCGCGCAGGTAGTAGCGGATGAGGTCGGGCACGTAGGTGTAGACGAGCTTGTCGTCGGCGACACCGTTGCCGACGGCGTTGGCGATGGTGACGGTGCCCGCCCGGGCGGCGTTCATGATCCCGGCGCAGCCCAGCATCGAGTCCTTGCGGAAGTGCACCGGGTCCAGGAACTCGTCGTCGATGCGGCGGTAGACGACGTCGACGCGGCGCTCGCCGGCGGTGGTGCGCATCAGGACGCGGTTGCCCCGGCAGATGAGGTCGCGGCCCTCGACGAGCTCCACGCCCATCGACCGGGCCAGCAGCGAGTGCTCGAAGTAGGCGCTGTTGTGCACCCCGGGGGTGAGCACGACGACCGTCGGGTCGGGCGCACCACCGGGGGCCGCCGCGCGCAGGGCCGCCAGCAGCTGCTGCGGGTAGTGCCGCACGGGGCGCACCCGGTGGGAGCCGAAGGCCTCCGGCATCGCCTGCGCCATGGCCTGCCGGTTCTCCAGGACGTAGCTGACGCCGCTGGGCACCCGGACGTTGTCCTCCAGCACCCGGTAGTGGCCCTCCTCGTCGAGCACCAGGTCGATGCCCGCCACGTGGACGCGCACGCCGTTGGCCGGGTCAACGCCCGCCACCGCCCGGTGGAAGTGGCTGCTCGTGGCGACGACGTGGCGGGGCACCACCCCGTCGCGCACCACCCGCTGCGAGCCGTAGACGTCGGCGAGGAAGGCCTCCAGGGCCCGCACCCGCTGGGCCACGCCCCGCTCGACGACGTCCCACGCGCCGGCGTCGACGATGCGCGGCACGACGTCGAGGGGGAAGGGCCGCTCCTCGCCGGCGTAGTCGAAGGTGACGCCGCGGTCGAGGAAGGTGCTGGCGAGCAGGTCGGCGCGGGAGCGCAGCTCCTGGCGGGGCATGTCGAGCAGCGCCGAGTGCAGGGCGCTCCAGGCCTGCCGGGGCAGCCCCGGGCTCTCGAACATCTCGTCGCGGGCCCGGTCGCCGGCGGCGCTGCCCGAGGTCCCGTACGCGTCGAAGAGGTCGGCCATGGCGCGGAGGTTAGGGCGGCTCTGTGTCCGGCGCGTGTCGGGGGCGTTACGCCGCCCCGGGTCGGTGCGGCCCCGCACCGGCCGTGCGGCGCCAGGACCTGGACTCGACTGGTAGTGTTGACCTGCTCCTTCGCCGGTCGTGCGGAGGTTCCGGTCCCCCGCCGCCACCCGGTGCCCCACGCCGGAGGTCCCCGGTGGGCCGACCGCCCTCTTCGACCCGTCCCTCACAGAGAAAGACGTCTCGTGGCGAACATCAAGTCCCAGATCAAGCGCATCGTGACGGCCGAGAAGGCCCGGCTGCGCAACAAGGCCGTCAAGTCGGAGCTGCGCACCGCCGTGCGCGCCTTCCACGACGCCGCCAAGAGCGGGGACGCCGAGGCCGCGACCACGGCCCTGCGTCACGCGAGCCGCAAGCTGGACAAGGCCGTCAGCAAGGGCGTCATCCACAAGAACCAGGCCGCGAACCGCAAGTCGGCGCTGGCCAAGCAGGCCGCCTCGCTCTGAGGCCGTCCGCCCGCGCACGAGGGCCGGTCCACCCGCACGGGTGGGCCGGCCCTCGTCGCACCCGGCCGCCGGCGGGCGGGTCGCTCAGCGGCTGCGGGCCTCCGCCACGGCGACCACCGCCCGCTCCAGCGCGTAGTCCGCGTCCGGACCGCCGCCCTTGACGGCGGCGTCGGCCTCCGCCACCGCGAGGATCGCCTCCCCCAGGCCCTCCGGCGACCAGTGCCGCAGGTCGCGGCGGGCCCGGTCCACCAGCCAGGGCGCCATGCCGAGCTCGCGCGCGGCGTCGGCGGGGCGGCGCACCGCCGCCACCCGGGCCAGCGTGCGCAGCCGGGAGGCCAGCGCCGCCACGACCAGCACGGGCGCCACCCCCGTCGCCGCGGCGTGCCGCACGAGCGCCAGCGCCTTGCCCGCGTGCCCCTCCACCGCCGCGTCGGCCACGTCGAAGCCCGAGGCCTCCACCCGCCCGCCGTGGTAGCGGCGCACGTCCTCCTCGGTGATGGTGCCGTCGGTGTCGGTGCAGAGCTGGTCGCAGGCCGCGGCGAGCTCGCCCAGGTCGCTGCCCAGGGCGTGCACGAGGGCGCGGGCGGCGTCGGCGTCCATCCGCCGGCGGGCCCGGCGCATCGCGGCGAGGACGAACTCGACCTTCTCCTGCTCCCGCTTCAGCGGCTGGCACGCCACCTCCACCGCCTGCGCCGCGGCGCGCGCCGCGTCCAGCACGCGCTTGGCGCGGTTGCCGCCGCGGTGGCGCAGCACGAGCACCGTCGACGGCGACGGTGCGGCGAGGTAGGCGGTCACGTCGGTGACGAACGCCTCCGCGGCGGCCTCCACCCCGTCGACGACGACGACCGCGCGCTCGTCGAAGAGCGAGGGGCTCGTCCACGTCGCCAGCTGCCCGGCGAGGTAGCCGGCGGCCGCGACGTCCGTGCGCTCGAGGTCGGGGGTCTCCTGCCGCAGCCGCGTCAGCACCGAGCTCAGCGCGGTGTCGGCGAGGTGCTCCTCCGGGCCGGTGAGCAGCACGACGGGCGCGGGCGGGACGTCGTGCACCTCGGTGGCGCCGAGCACGCGGGCGGTGGAACCGCGCGCGGCCGGGCGCGCGCCGGGGGCGGAGGTGGAGGCGCGGGGCACGCAGCACAGGGTGCCACCGCGGCACGACACCCGGGACGCCGCTCACCCGGGGCGCTGCACCAGGGTGCGCAGCGCGGCGGCGGAGCCGGCCACCAGCACGTCCCCGTCGGTGTCGGTCCGCAGCACCCGGGCGCCGGTGCGCTGCAGCAGCGCGAGGGTGGGGGGCGCGGGGTGGCCGTAGTCGTTGCCCGCCCCGACCTCCAGCAGCGCCACCCGGGGGCGCAGCGCGGCGTACAGGGCGTCCTCCTGCGACGCCGAGCCGTGGTGGGCCACCTTCACGACGTCCACGACGGGACCTCCAGGCCAGCGCGTCCTCGGACTTCGAGGTGGCCCCGGCGCCGTTGCGGCTGGTGTCCAC
>NZ_BAABIL010000575.1:0-3549 GCF_039542765.1 Kineococcus glutinatus | reverse complement strand
GCGACGACGAGCCCGGTGAGCACGGCGAGCACCAGGGCGCGCTGCGTCGGCGGGGGCAGGGCGACGGCGGTCGGACGCGCGCCGCCGCGGCGGGTGGGGTGGGTGCTGGTGGGGTCGGTGCTGCGGGGCGTGCTGCTGGGAGCGGACACGACGATCACCTCAGTCCGGCGGTGGCGAGCAGGGTGAGCAGCGGGACGACGCGCGGGCCCGGCACGGCGTAGCTGCCGCGGGCGGAGGCCTCCAGCCAGCCGGCCGCCACGAGCTGGCGCAGGTGGTGGTAGAGCTGACCGGTGGTGCCGAGCCCGTCGGCGAGCTCGGCGGCGGTGCGCCGGCCGGCGAGGACCTTGCCCAGCAGCCGCAACCGCACGGGGTGCGCGAGGGCCGCCAGCGCCGGCGCGGCGTCGGCGAGGTCCCCGTCGAGGACGCCGTCGGTGGCGACGGTCTCCTGCCACAGGTAGGCCTCGCCGGTGGGCAGCTGCACCGCGCCGGTGAAGAGCACGCAGGAGCGGCCCTCGGCCCGGCGGCGCAGCTCCGTCAGGGCCCAGTACTCGTCACCGGTGGCGGGCGCCTGGGTGTCGGCCAGCCGCGCCTCCAGCGCCGTCAGCCGCTTCTCCAGCAGGTCGAGCCGCTCGTCGTCCACGGCTCGATGGTACGGATTTACGTAGTCGATGCAACAGAAGCGTAGAAAGAGTCCGGGGCGGGGACGTCCTGCGACGCGACACCGGCGTGTCGGGCGCGCGACGTCCCCGCCCCGGGAGATGAGGGCGGACCAGCAGCAGGGCGGATCAGGGGGTGACGGCCAGCTGGGCGGCCTCGTCGGCGTCCACGCAGGACTGGATGACCGGGTCCAGGTCACCGGCCAGCACCTGGTCCAGGTTGTACGCCTTGTAACCCGTGCGGTGGTCGGCGATGCGGTTCTCGCCGAAGTTGTACGTGCGGATGCGCTCGGAGCGGTCCACCGTGCGCACCTGCGAGCGCCGCGCCTGCGAGGCCTCCGCGTCGGCCGCCTCCTGCGCCGCGGCGTGCAGCCGGGCCCGCAGGATGCGCAGCGCCTGCTCGCGGTTCTGCAGCTGCGACTTCTCGTTCTGGCACGACACGACGATGCCGGTGGGCAGGTGGGTGATCCGCACCGCGGAGTCGGTGGTGTTGACGCTCTGCCCGCCCGGGCCGGAGGAGCGGAAGACGTCGACCCGCAGGTCGTTCGGGTCCACCTGGACCTCGACCTCCTCCGCCTCCGGCAGCACCAGCACCCCCGCCGCGGAGGTGTGCACGCGCCCGGCGGACTCGGTCACGGGCACCCGCTGCACCCGGTGCACACCGCCCTCGTACTTCAGCCGGGACCAGACGCCCCCCGCACCGGCCCCGGAGCGCGCCTTGACCGCCACCGAGACGTCCTTGTACCCGCCGAGGTCGCTCTCCGTGGCGTCCAGCAGCTCCGCCTGCCAGCCGTGCCGCTCCGCGTAGCGCAGGTACATCCGCAGCAGGTCACCGGCGAAGAGCGCGGACTCCTCCCCGCCCTCCCCCGCCTTGATCTCCAGGATCACGTCGCGGTCGTCGTCGGGGTCGCGGGGCAGCAGCCTGCGGCGCAGCGCCTCCTCGGCCTCGGTCGCGGCGGCCTGCAGGCCCGGCAGCTCGGCGGCGAAGGACTCGTCGACGGCGGCGAGCTCGCGGGCCGCCTCCACGTCGTCACCGGCGCGCCGCCACGCGGCGTGCGCCTCCACCAGGGCGGACAGCTCCGCGTACCGGCGGCCCAGGACCCGGGCCCTGGCCTGGTCGGCGTGCACCGCCGGGTCGGCCAGCTGCCGCTCCAGCTCCGCGTGCTCCGCCAGCAGCGGGCGGACCGACTCGAACACCCCACGCCTCCTCGACACCTGCACGTGCGCGACCGGCGGGCACCCCGCCGGGAACGACGGACGGCGCCGGCCCTCCCCCGCGGGAGGACCGGCGCCGTCCGGAGCGACTACTTGGTGGCGGCCTTCTTGCCGTAGCGCTGCTGGAAGCGGGCCACGCGGCCACCGGTGTCCAGGATCTTCTGCTTGCCCGTGTAGAACGGGTGGCAGGCGCTGCACACGTCCGCGCGGATCTCGCGGGTCGAGGTGCTGCGGGTGGTGAACGAGTTGCCGCAGGTGCAGGTCACCTGGGTCTCGACGTACTCGGGGTGGATCCCGCTCTTCATGGTCTGCTCCTCCGCTGCTGGTGCTCCGGGTCGCCCGTGCCGATCGGCGGGGGCGTGAGCCGGAGCCGGCGTCGTCCCCAGTCTGGCACAGCCGGGCACGCCCCCCTGACAACGGCGGGACCGGTGCGGTTCTTCCCGCACCGGCCCCGCCGCCGCGCCACGACGGCGCGCCGGTCGTGTCAGTCGTCGGAGCCGGAGCTCCCGCCGACCGACGGCGTCGTCTTCTGGATCGTCATCAGGAACTCGAGGTTGTTCCGGGTCTTCTTCAGCCGGTCCAGCATGAGCTCCAGGGCCTGCTGGGGGTCCAGGGCCGTCACCACGCGGCGCAGCTTCCAGACGATCTGCAGCTCCTCGCGGCTCATGAGGATCTCCTCGCGCCGCGTGCCGGACGCCGGCACGTCGACGGCCGGGAAGAGCCGCTTGTCCGCGAGCTGGCGCGACAGGCGCAGCTCCATGTTCCCGGTGCCCTTGAACTCCTCGAAGATGACCTCGTCCGCCTTGGAGCCGGTGTCCACCAGGGCCGTGGCCAGGATCGTCAGCGAGCCGCCGTTCTCGATGTTGCGGGCGGCGCCGAAGAAGCGCTTGGGCGGGTACAGCGCGCTGGAGTCCACACCGCCGGACATGATGCGCCCGCTCGCCGGCGCGGCGAGGTTGTAGGCGCGGCCCAGGCGGGTGATGGAGTCCAGCAGGACGACGACGTCGTTGCCGAGCTCCACGAGCCGCTTGGCCCGCTCGATGGCCAGCTCGGCGACGGTGGTGTGGTCGTCGGCGGGACGGTCGAAGGTCGAGGCGATGACCTCGCCCTTCACCGTGCGCTGCATGTCGGTGACCTCCTCCGGCCGCTCGTCGACGAGGACGACCATGAGGTGGACTTCCGGGTTGTTCGTGGTGATCGCGTTGGCGATCGCCTGCAGCACCATCGTCTTGCCCGCCTTGGGCGGGGACACGATGAGCCCGCGCTGCCCCTTCCCGATGGGGGCCATGAGGTCGATGATGCGGGTGGTGAGCACGTTGTGCTCGGTCTCCAGGCGCAGCCGCTCCTGCGGGTACAGCGGCGTCAGCTTCCCGAAGTCGGGACGCCGGCGGCCCTCCTCGGGCGAGGCGCCGTTGACGGTGTCCACGCGCACGAGGGCGTTGAACTTCGCCCGCTGGTTCTGCTGCTCGCCCTCGCGCGGCTGGCGCACGGCGCCGGTGACGGCGTCGCCCTTGCGCAGGCCGTACTTCTTGACCTGGCCCAGGGAGACGTACACGTCGTTGGGGCCGGGCAGGTATCCGGAGGTCCGGACGAAGGCGTAGTTGTCGAGGACGTCGAGGATGCCCGCCACGGGCAGCAGGACGTCGTCCTCGCCGATCTCCGGCTCGGTCTCGACGGC
>NZ_BAABIL010000574.1:0-1742 GCF_039542765.1 Kineococcus glutinatus | reverse complement strand
CACGCGGGCGGCCTGCGGCGGGGCGTCCACGGCGGGCAGCAGGTAGGGGGAGGCGGCGCGACGACGGGCCCGGCGCTCCAGGGCGGCGGGGAGGACGAAGCACGCGAGGAGCACCAGGAGGAGGAAAGTCGCCATGCCCAGTTCCTCGGCACGCGCGGCGGATTTCTTCAGTCCCGGTCCCCCGCACGCCCCAGCGGCCGCCGCGCCGCTGCCCCGGCCGTGCGGTGGCGGGCGCGGGGCTGGGAGGATCCGCTGCCGTGGCACGCCCCCGCAGACCGGCCCCCACCGAGGGCGAGGCGCTCATCTCCACCGGCACGGTCCGCCTGCAGCGCGACCGCGACGACCCCGACGGCTGGCTCGTGCTCGTCAACGGCGTGCCCAGCTCCTACGTCGACCTGGCCGACCCCACCCGCCTGGACTTCGAGTACCAGCAGTGGACCGCGGCGGTGCTGGACGCCGTGCACCCCGAGCCGGCCCCGCTGCGCGCGGCGCACCTCGGCGGGGCCGGCTGCGTGCTGCCCCGCTGCTGGGAGGCGACGCGGCCGGGGTCGGTGCAGGTGGTCTTCGAGGTCGACGAGCGGCTCGTGGAGGTGGTCCGCTCGGCGTTCGCGCTGCGCAGCCACCCGAGGCTGCGCATCCGCGTCAAGGAGGGCCGCGAGGGCGTCGCCGGGCTGCCCGGCGGCAGCCAGGACGCCGTCGTGCGCGACGCGTTCAGCGGCGACGCCGTGCCCGCGCACCTGTGCACCCGGGAGTTCCTCACCGACGTGGCGCGCGCGCTGGCCCCGGGGGGCGTCTACGTCGCCAACCTCGCCGACCGCCCGCCGATGCCGCGCTCGCGGGCGGAGCTGGCCACGGCGCTGGACGTCTTCGCCGACGTGGCGCTCGTCGCCGAGCCGGCCCAGCTGCGGGGCCGTCGCTACGGCAACGTGCTGCTCGTGGGTTCCTCCGCCCCGCTGCCGGTGCCCGCCCTCGTGCGGCGGCTCAGCGGCGGCGCCGCGCCCGCGCGGGTGCTGCACGGGGAGGAGGCGCGGAACTTCGCCGCCGGGGCGAGCGTCATCACCGATGAAGCGCTCGCGGCGGCCCGCGCGAGCGCGTCGTCGAGCTGAGGAGGACCCCCCGGATGAGCAGCGCGCTGCTGACCACGACGGCAGCGGCCGCGCAGGAGGGCGCCTCGGGGCTCACCGGCCTGGTCCTCGACGTCGTCGAGCGCCTGGGCCCGGTCGGCGTCGGGGTGCTGGGCTTCCTCGAGGTGGTCTTCCCGCCGATCCCCAGCGAGGTGGTGCTGCCGCTGGCGGGCTACCTCGTGCAGCAGGGGCGGATGGCGCTGCTGCCGGTGGTGCTGCTGTCCCTGGTCGGCACGGTCGCCGGTTCCTTCGTCCTGTACTGGCTGGGGGCGGCGCTGGGGCGCGACCGCCTGGCGCGGCTGGTCGACGGGGTGCCGCTGCTGACGGCCCACGACCTGCACCGCGCCTTCGGCTGGTTCGACCGGCACGCCTCCACGGCGGTCTTCACCGGCCGCTTCATCCCGGGGGTGCGCAGCTTCATCTCGCTGCCGGCCGGTGCGTCGCAGATGTCGCTGCTGCGCTTCGGCCTGCTGACGGTGGCCGGCTCGGCGTTGTGGAACGGCGCGCTCATCGCGCTGGGGCTGGCGCTGGGCACGCAGTACGAGCTCGTCGAGCGGTACTCCCAGTGGCTGGACTACGCCGTCTACGCCGCGCTGGCCCTGCTCGTCGGGCGCGGGG
>NZ_BAABIL010000573.1:0-4148 GCF_039542765.1 Kineococcus glutinatus | reverse complement strand
GGCGCCGTCCCGGCGCCGCACCGGGCGCCGCACTGCGCAGCCGCACCGCGCACCCGCACCGCGTAGCCGATCACCCGTTCGGCGCACCGCCGCCGCGCGCGGGCACCGGCCGCGACGCAGCCTGGAACCCCCACCCGTCCCCGCAGGAGGTCCTCGTGCGCATCGGTTCGGCCATCGCCCTCATCGCCGTCGGCGCGATCCTGACGTTCGCCGTCACCCTGCGGATCAGCGGCATCGACCTGTCCACCGTGGGCGTCATCCTCATGGTCGTCGGGCTCGTCGGCCTGGTGCTGGAGGTGGCGATGTTCGCCCCGCGACGGCACCGCGTGAGCACCAGCTACACCGAGCCGGTCGGCTCGGGCGTGCGGCGCACCACCGTCGACGACGTCTGAGCCGCTGCCGGCCGAGCCGCGGTCCGAGCCGCCGCCGGCTGAGCCGCAGCTGGGCACCGGCTGCGAGTCGCCGCCTGCGCTCACCCGGGCGGGGCAGCGCCGGCGCGGTGCGGCCGTGACCGGGGCGCACCCTGGGAACCCCACCACCGCAGGAGGTCCACCGTGCGCATCGGTTCCGCCATCGCGTGCATCGCCGTCGGGGCGATCCTCACCTTCGCCGTGACGTTCTCCGTCAGCGGCCTGGACCTGACGGCCGCCGGGGTCGTCCTCATGCTCGCCGGGACCCTCTGGCTGTGCCTGGAGACGTCCCTGTTCGCGCCGCAGCGGCGCACCATCGACAGCGCCGGCCACAGCCCCGCCCCGGCGCCGTACGACACGGCGGTGCGGCGCCCCACCGCGGAGGGGCGCTGATCCCCGCCGCGCGCTGAGCCCCGCCGCCCGGCTCGCGGGGCGGTGGCCGGTGCCCGAGGCTGGCGGCGTGCCGGAGGCCGAGCCCGCAGCCGAGGAGCCGCCCGCGGACGAGCTGCCCGCGCGGGACCCCGGCACCCGGCGGTGGCTGTTCGCCGACCAGCTCGGCCCGCACTTCCTCGACACCGCCGACCAGCCGGTGCTCCTCGTGGAGTCCCTGGCGGCGCTGCGCCGCAGCCGCGTGCACCGGCGCAAGGCCCACCTCGTGCTGTCCGCCCTGCGCCACCGCGCCGCCGAGCTGGGCGGGCGCGCCGAGCTCGTGCGGGCCGGCACCTACGCCGAGGCGCTCGCCCGCGCCGGGGTGGGCGCCCCGGACCCGGTGAGCGTCTGCGACCCGACCTCCTGGGGCGCGCGCCGGCTCGTCCGCCGCCTCGACGGGGTGCGGGTGCTGGCCTCCCGCGGCTTCGTCGTCTCCGAGCCGCAGTTCGCCCGCTGGGCCCGCGGCCGGGGCGGGCGCCGGCTGCTGATGGAGGACTTCTACCGCGACGTGCGCCGCCACCACGGCCTGCTCCTCGACGCCCGCGGCGGCCCCGTGGGCGGGCGCTGGAACTACGACGAGGACAACCGCGAGCCACCACCGCGCCGCGAGCGCCTCGCCGTCGCCGACCCGTGGTGGCCGCAGGAGGACGAGATCGACGCCGGGGTCCGCGAGGACCTCGACCGCGTGGAGCGCGAGCACGGCCCGGTGTTCGCCGGCGACGACGGCCCCCGCCGCTTCGCCGCCACCCGTGCGGAGGCGCTCACCGCGCTGGAGCACTTCCTCGCCGCGCGGCTGGACGCCTTCGGCCCGCACGAGGACGCGATGCTCGCCGCGGACCCGTGGATGGCGCACTCGATGCTGTCGGCCCCGCTGAACCTGGGCCTGCTCGACCCGCTGGAGGTGGCCCGCCGCGCGGAGCAGGTCGGCCGGGCCCGCGTCGCCCACCTGCCCTCGCTGGAGGGGTTCGTGCGCCAGGTCGTCGGCTGGCGCTCCTGGGTCTGGCACCTGCACTGGCACCTCGGGGAGGACCACGTCCGCAGCAACGCCCTGGGAGCGCGCGAGCCGCTGCCGGACTGGTTCGAGCGCCTGGACCCGCACTCCGCGGTCGGGGCGAACTGCCTGGCGCACGTGCTGCGCTCGGTGCGGCAGGAGGGCTGGACCCACCACGTCCCGCGGCTGGTGGTGCTGGGCGGCTGGGCGCTGCAGCGCGGCTACGACCCGGCGGCGCTGGCGGAGTGGTTCCGCCGCAGCTTCGTCGACGGCTACGAGTGGGTGATGACGACGAACGTCGTCGGGATCTCCCAGCACGCCGACGGCGGGGCGAGCGCGACGAAGCCGTACACGACGGGCGGCGCCTACGTGGACCGGATGAGCGACTTCTGCCGGGGCTGCCGCTACGACCCGGCGGTGCGGGTGGGGGAGCGGGCCTGCCCCTACACCGCGGGGTACTGGGCGTTCCTGCACCGCCACCGCGAGCGGCTGGCGGCCAACCCCCGGATGGTCCAGCCGCTGCGGGGCCTGGACCGCCTGCCGGACCTGGAGCCGCTGCTGCAGCAGGAGGCCCGGCGCGGCGCCGCGCCGCCCTGAGCGCCCGGTCGCCCGTCCGGCACCCGCTCAGCCGGTGACGGACAGCCGCGCGTCGCCGGCCCCGCGCGCGGCCGCCACCAGCGCCAGCTCCTCCTCCACCGCCCGCAGCACCGGCCGCGGCAGCGGCGCGAACGGGCTCAGCGCCACGTCGAGACGCCGCCCGGAGGTCTTCGCCCGCCACGTACCGGCCACCTCGCCGTCCACGAGCAGCGCGCCCGGGTTGGCGATGACCCGCCACACCTGCTTGCGGTGCGCGGCGTCGGGCAGCACCAGCTCGCGGTCGCGGGCCTGCAGCCACGGGTCGCCCGGGGGCAGCAGCCGCACCACGCCGCGCGCCGGTGGCCCGCCCAGCAGGGCGTCGAGGTCCTCCTCCGGCAGCTGTGCCCGCCGGCCCGCCACCGACACCGTCGCCAGCCCGCCGGGCCACACCGGCCGCACGTGCGCCTGGGTGGTGCCGAGCCAGGCGGCGGCCTCCTTCGCCGTGGCGGGGCCGTGCAGGTGCAGCCAGGTGCGCAGCAGCTCCGCCGTGCCCGCGGCCCGCGCCGGGACACCGGGCCAGCCGGGCAGCGGTTCCAGCGCGGTGCCGGGTCCCGCGCGGTGCAGCCGCACCCCGCCGGCCAGGGCGGCGAGCTGGAAGACGGTGCCCGCCACGTGGCGCGCGCCGCACGGACCGCAGTCGTAGCCCAGCGCGTCGGGCACCCGGGCGGTGACGGCGGCGCTGACCTCGCCCTTGGGCAGCCGCCGCGTCACGACCGCGGCGAACGCCTCGGCGGTGGTCCGCACCGCCTCCACGCCGAGCGCCGCGGCGCCCGGGACCTGCGAGCTGCGGATCCGCGCGCCCGCGTCGGCGTCCGACAGCGGCCACAGGGCGGCGGCCAGCGCCGCCAGCTCCTCGTCGCGGTGCAGGTGCGGGGCGCCGCGCGCCGCCCACACCAGGGTCAGCCCCTCCTCGTCGCCCGGGTCGGCCCCGCGGGCGGCGAGGGCGAGGCCGGCCGAGCCGTGCGGCACGTCGGGGACACCGAGGTCGACGACGGCCAGGTCGCGGGCGGCGGTGGGTGCGGGGCGGTGCAGCTGCTGGACGTGCAGGCGGTGCGCGAGGACCCGCGTGCGGTCCACGCTCGGCGGTGCGGCCACGCCAGGAGGGTGCCGGACCCGGCCGCGTCCGTCGAGCACCGGCGTCCGGCGGCGGTGGACGGCGCGGCGGAGCCGGGTGGTGCCGCGGTGGTACCGGTCAGGTGATCAGGGCAAGCAGCAGCGCGGCCAGCAGGCCACCGGCCACGACGAGCGCCGCCGTCCACGCCGTCACCCGCCAGGTCAGCGCCCGGCCCACCATGGCCATCGACGGCAGGCTGACGGCGGGCAGCGTGATGAGCAGGGCCCCGACGACGGCACCCCCGGCGCCGGCCGCGGCCAGGCCCTGCGCCAGCGGGATCTCCCCGGCGGTGGGCAGGACGAGCAGGGTGCCGAGGAGGAGCGCCACGAGGAGCGCCAGCACCCCCCAGGACCGCGCGGACTCCCCCAGGGGGAACAGCCAGCCGCTGAAGCAGCCCACCGCGAGGACGACGACGGCGTACTCGGGGACGACGACGGCGCCCGTGCGGGCCAGGGTCCTCAGGAAGCGGGCCGTCGTCCCGCCGGGGCGCTCGTCCGCCGCGAGCGCTCCCGCCGCGGGATCGGCGCCCGCCTCGGCGGCGCCCGCCGCGGCGGCGGCCTCCGGGTCG
>NZ_BAABIL010000572.1:0-4245 GCF_039542765.1 Kineococcus glutinatus | reverse complement strand
CGCGCCCGTGCCGCCGCCGGCGTGCGGCGCCCGCCGCGGCGCCCTAGCGTGCCGACCGGCCGGTGGGGAGGTGCCCCGCCGCCGGGTGGAGGCGCAGGTGGACCTCGGCATCGCCGGACGCACGGCCCTGGTGACGGGCGCGGACTCGGGCATCGGGCTGGCCAGCGCCCGCGCCCTGCTCGCCGAGGGGGTGCGCGTCGCCCTCACCGACCTCGACGCCGCAGCGCTGGCCGAGGCGGCCCGCGACCTGCCCGGTGAGCACGTCACCGTGGCCGCCGACCTCACCGCGCCCGCCGACGTGGCGCGCCTGCACGCCGAGGTCGTCGACCGGCTCGGGGCGCCGGAGATCCTCGTGCACGCCGCCGGCACGACCGGCGCGACGGGGGCCTTCCACGACATCGACGAGGAGGGGTGGCGCACCACCCTGGACACCGACTTCCTGGCCGCGGTGCGCGTGGTCCGCGCCGTCGTGGGCGGCATGCGCGAGGCCGGCTGGGGCCGCATCGTGCTGCTCGCCTCCGAGGACGGCGTGCAGCCCTATCCCGACGAGCTGCCGTACTGCGCGGCCAAGGCGGCGCTGCTC
This sequence comes from Kineococcus glutinatus, assembly GCF_039542765.1. NCBI lineage: Bacteria > Bacillati > Actinomycetota > Actinomycetes > Kineosporiales > Kineosporiaceae > Kineococcus > Kineococcus glutinatus. The sequence continues at coordinate 3,662 of NZ_BAABIL010000572.1, read as the reverse complement.
AACCTCGCCAAGGGCCTGTCCAAGGCGTACGGCCCCGAGGGCGTGCTCGTGAACTCCGTCTCCCCGGCGTTCATCGCCACCCCCATGACCGACGTCATGATGCGGCAGCGGGCGCAGGAGCGGGGCACCGGGTTCGAGGAGGCCGTGGCGGGCTTCCTGGCCGAGGAGCGCCCGGGCATCGCGCTGCGCCGGCGCGGGGAGGCGGCGGAGGTGGCGGCGGTCGTGGCGTTCCTCTGCTCCGAGCGGGCCAGCTTCGTCAACGGCAGCGACTACCGGGTGGACGCGGGCTCGGTCGCGACCGTCTGAGCGCCCTCGGTGGGTGTGCCCCACCGCCGGCGGTTACGGTCGGGTGATGCACACCCCGCAGGCCCCCACCCGGGCGCAGCGGCTGGACCGGCTGCCCTTCACCCGCCGCCACGGCAGGCTCCTCGTGGGTTCCGGCATCGGCTGGGCGCTGGACGCCATGGACGTCGGCCTCGTCTCCTTCGTGCTCGCCGCCCTCGCCGCGCAGTGGGGCCTCTCGCCCGGGCAGCTGTCCTGGATCGCCTCGATCGGCTTCCTCGGCATGGCGATCGGCGCCGGCGCCGGCGGCCTGCTCGCCGACCGCATCGGCCGCCGGCAGGTGTTCGCGCTGACCCTGCTCGTCTACGGCCTCGCCACCGGCGCCGCGGCGCTGGCGGGCTCGGTGGCGGTCCTGATGCTGTTCCGGTTCGTCATCGGACTGGGCCTGGGGGCCGAGCTGCCGGTGGCCTCCACCCTCGTCAGCGAGTTCGCCCCGGCGCGCATCCGCGGCCGCGTCGTCGTGCTGCTGGAGGCGTTCTGGGCGGTGGGGTGGATCCTCGCCGCGCTCATCGGCACCTTCGTCGTCGGCGCGGGCGACGACGGCTGGCGCTGGGGGTTCGCGCTGGGCGCCGTGCCCGCCGTGTACGCGGTGGTGGTGCGCCGCGGCCTGCCCGAGTCCGTGCGGTTCCTGGAGTCCAAGGGCCGCACCGAGGAGGCCGAGGCCGTCGTGCGCCAGTTCGAGGAGGCCGCCGCCGGGCGCCCCCTCACCGACGTGCCCGCGGTGGAACCGCTGCCGCCCGGGCCGGTGCCGCGGCTGCTCGGTCCAGAACTTCGCCGGCGCACCGCCGGGTTGTGGGCCGTGTGGTTCGGCATCAACTTCGCCTACTACGGGGCGTTCACGTGGATCCCGACCCTGCTGGTGGCGCAGGGTTTCAGCCTCGTGAGGTCCTTCCAGTACACGCTGGTCATCACCCTGGCCCAGCTACCGGGGTACGCGCTGTCGGCGTTCCTCGTCGAGCGCTGGGGCCGGCGCCCCACGCTGGGCGCGTTCCTGCTGGGTTCAGCCGCGGCGGCCCTGCTGTTCGGTTCCGCCGACAGCACGGCGACCGTGCTGCTGGCCGGTTCGCTGCTGTCCTTCGCCAACCTCGGCGCCTGGGGCGCGCTCTACGCCACCACCCCGGAGGTCTACCCCACGGCGGTGCGCGCCGGTGGGGCCGGCGCGGCGGCGGGTTTCGGGCGCATCGCCTCGATCATCGCGCCGCTGGCCGTGCCCCCGCTGCTGGGCGCCGGTGGCACGGGCCTCGTCTTCGCGGTCCTCGCCGCGGCGTTCGCGCTGGCCACCGCGGCCACCCGGCTGCTGCCGGAGATGCGGGGGGCGAGCCTGGAGCGGTCCACCCCCCGCGGCACCGGTGGTGCGGCTCAGAACGTCCCCCAGCGCGCGCGGTGGCGCCGGTAGCCGACGTAGCCGAGACCCACCATGCCGACGGCGAGGCCGTAGTGCAGCAGGTCGTCCCAGCCGTTGACGGGGATGGGGTTGTCCAGGCCGGCGGCCATGGAGGCCGTGCCGATGAGGGCCAGCACGAGGTAGCCGAGCCCGCCGAGGACGAGGTACTTGTGCGCCGCGCTGGGCGTGGCGGAGCAGGCGAACGCGGCGACGCCGTACAGCAGGTGCAGGGCGTTGTGCAGCACGGAGACCTGCAGGAGGCCCAGCAGCATGGCCTGCGACTCCGGGCCCATGACGTGCAGCTCGTCGTGGTCGGCGGTGATGCCCGGCACGAAGCCGAGGACGCCCACGAGGAGGAAGACGACGCCCACGGCGCGGGCCATGCCCCGCAGCGGGCTGTCCGGTTGCCGTGCCGAGGGCACCGAGGAGGACGAGGAGGCCGCGAGGGCACGCTGGTGGCTCATGCTTGCACGGTACCCACCCGTGCCGCGCCCCGCGCCGGCGAGCCGGCCCGCGCCGGCGCTGCCTACCCCCGCGGGTGCTGCCGCTGCGGCAGGGTGAACCGGATCGTCGTGCCCTCCTCGGCGGGGCGGTCCGCGTCCACCCAGATCCGCCCGCCGTGGCGCTCGACGATCCGCTGGCAGGTGGCCAGGCCGATGCCGTGGCCGGTGCGGGCCCCCGGCTCGCCCATGGCGAACATCCCGAACACGTGCTCGCGCTGCTCGACGGGGATGCCCCGGCCGTTGTCCTGCACCGCGAACTCCCAGCCCTCCGGCACGGGCCCGGCCGTCACGACGACCCGGCAGGGCCGCTCGGGGGAGCGGTACTTGATGGCGTTGCCGAGCAGGTTCTGCAGGAGCTGGCGCACCAGGGTGGGGTCGCAGTGCAGCACCGGGAGGTCGCCGGGTGCGGTGACGCGGGCACCGGCCTCCTTGACGGCGGTGCGCAGGTCCACGACCGCCTGGTCGACGAGGTCGCGGGTGGCGGTGAGCTCGCGCTGGCAGGTGCTGCCGGCGCGGGCGTAGGAGAGCAGCGCGGCGATGAGGTCCTTCATCCGCGTCACGCCCTGCAGGGCGGTGCCGAGCCACTCGTCGGCCTGCTCGTCCAGGTCCGCCCCGTGGATGTCGCGCACCATCTCCACGTAGCCGCCCACGACGGTGAGGGGCGCGGCGAGGTCGTGGCTGGCGATGGCGGCGAACTGCTCCAGGTCGCGGTTGGAGCGCTCCAGCTCGGCGCCGTGCCGGGCCAGCTGCGCGGAGGTCGCCTCGAGCGCGGCCCGCTGGGCGCGCTCGGCGGTGACGTCGCGCAGCACCGCGACCGCGCCGAGCAGCGCACCGCCCTCGTCGTGCAGCGCGCGGCCGGAGGCGACCACGGTGCGCCGCGGCTGCCCGGCCGGGGCCAGGACCACCTCGGCGTCCTGCACCGACCCCTCGTGCAGCGCCCGGTGCAGCGGGACGCGCTCGGCCTTGAGCAGGGTCACGCCGTCGGGCTCGAAGATGCCGTACACCTCGGCGTGCTGGGACGGCGCGACGGACGCGTCGGCGTCGAGGCCGTGCAGCTCGCGGGCGGTGCGGTTGAACATCGTCAGCCGGCCGCGGGCGTCGCAGGCGACGACGCCGACGTCGACGGTGTCCAGGACCGTCTCGGTGAACTCCTGCCGGCTCTCCATCTCGTGCATCGTGAGCTGGGAGAGCAGCCGCTGCTCCTGCGCCTCGGCGACGAGCTCGGCGTTCTGCCGCACCTGGCGGCGGCGCTCGAAGAGCCCGACGACCACCGCGGCGAGGTCCTGCAGCGCGCCGAACTGCTCCGGGGTCAGCTCCTTCGGTGCGCTGTCGAAGACGCAGAGGCTGCCCAGGGCGTGGCCCTCGGGGGTGATGAGCGGCGCGGAGGCGTAGAACCGCACCCGGGCCAGGCGCCCGTCCACCCAGGGGTTGTG
>NZ_BAABIL010000571.1:0-2606 GCF_039542765.1 Kineococcus glutinatus | reverse complement strand
GGCCACCGCCCGCGCCACCACCCCCCGGCCCACCGCCCGCCTGACCGGCGACCGAGGGGCCGGCGGTGACGATGGACCCGGTGTGCGCGGTGCCGACGGTGTCCACCGTGTACGCCACCGGCCCGGCCAGGGACGCGGCGACCGCCAGCGCCGCCACGCCCTTCGCCAGCGACGGGCGCACCGCCGCGACGAGGAACCCGGACGCCGCCAGCACGCCGGCGACGAGCACCACCCACGACAGCCACGGCAGGAAGTCGCCGCTGCGCGAGAGCAGGACGAAGGACCACACCGCCGTGGCGGCCGTGGCGACCGCCAGCCCGGCGCGGGCCGCCGGGCGGGTGCGCGCCCGCCAGCAGACGGCCGCGCCCGCCGCCACGAGCCCACCGACGGCCGGGGCGAGGGCGACGGTGTAGTACGCGTGGAAGATGCCCGCCATCAGGCTGAACGTGACGCCGGTGACGAGCAGCCACGTGGTCCACAGCACCACCTGGGCGCGCTGCCCGTCCAGGCGCGGGCGGCGGCGCAGCAGCACGAGCGCCACCACGGCCAGCACGAGCGCGCCGGGCACCAGCCAGGTGATCTGACCGCCGAACTCCGCGGTGAACAGCCGCCCGATGCCCGTCTCGCCCCAGCCGTTGCCGCCGCCGACGCTGCCGGTCTCCTCGCCGGTGAGCCGGCCGAGCCCGTTGTAGCCGAGGGTCAGCGACAGGAAGCTGTCGTCGGTGGAACCGCCGATGTAGGGGCGGGACGCCTCCGGCCACAGCTCCACGGCCGCGACCCACCAGCCGGCGGCGACGAGCACCGCGGCCCCGGCGGCCAGCAGCTGCAGCAGTCGGGCGCCCAGCGCGCGCGGCCCGGCCAGCAGGTACGCCAGCGACAGCGCCGGGACGACGAGGAACACCTGCAGCTGCTTGGTGAGGAAACCCAACCCGACGAGGGTGCCGGTGAGCACCATCCACCGGGTGCGGCCGTCCTCCACCGCGCGGACCGTGGCCCAGGCGGCGCAGGTCATGAGCAGCACGAGCAGCGCGTCGGGGTTGTTGAACCGGAACATCAGCGCCGCCACCGGCGTCAGCGCCAGCACCGCCCCGGCGAGCAGCCCGGCACCGGCGGAGAAGTGGCGGCGCACCGTCGCGCGCAGCACCGCCACCGTCGCCACGCCCATGAGGGCCTGCGGGACGAGGATCGACCACGACGACAACCCGAACAGCCGCACCGACAGCGCCATCACCCACAGCGAGGCCGGGGGCTTGTCGACGGTGATGGAGTTGCCCGCGTCGGAGGACCCGAAGAAGAACGCCTCCCAGCTCACCGACCCGGCCTGCACGGCCGCGGAGTAGAAGGAGTTCGCCCAGCCGGAGGCACCGAGGTCCCACAGGTAGAGGACGCCGGTGGTGACGAGCAGGGCCGCCAGCGCCGGTCGCTCCCACCGGGGGGCGCCGGGCCGCGCGGGGGCCACCCGCCGCCAGAGCTCTGCGGGGCTGCGCCGCAGCGGCGGCGCCGGCACGACGACCGGGCGGTGCAGGGCCTCCGGCGCGGTGTGGTCCATCGTCATGCCGACACCGTCGACGGCGGGCATCGGCGCGGGCTGGGTCCCGCCCGTGCGGTGGCTGTGAGGGCCCGCCGGCCCCGGGCGCACGGGCCGCGACGCACAGCAGGCGAACAGGGGACGCACATCGGCGCCGCAGGGCGCTGGCCGAACCTCGTGAGCAGCAGGGACCGACCACCCCGAGCACGACCACCCCACAGGAGTTCCCATGACCGTGACGGACACCCAGCACCGGCAGCCGACCGACCACGAGGTCCTGCAGGACACCGGGCAGCCGGGCGCCGCTGCCCGGGGCGCGACGGCCACCCGACCGGTGCGCCGGCCGAACCCGGTGACCGCGCTCGTCGCCGCCGGCGCGCTCGCCCTGGGGCTCGTCGGCGGCGTCGGCCTGGGGCGGGCCACCGCACCGGAGGCCGTCGCGGGGTTGAGCACCGCGCAGACCGTCCCCGGCGGGGTGGGCGGCGGGTTCGGCGTGCCGGGCACCACCGGCGGGACCACCGGCGGGACCACCGGCGGGACCACCGGCGGGATCACCATGACCTGACGAGCGCGCCACCTCCGCGATCCACAACCGGTCCACAGCCGGGACCGATCGCGGGACAAGGCCGGCGGCCGAACCTGCGGGCATGACGATGCTCCTCGGACCCAGCACCCGCACCCGCAGCCCCCTGTCCCGCGCCGCGGACCGGACCGCGCGCCGGCCGGTGTCCGCCCCGCCCGGCGAACCCGTCCTCGACGTCGTCGTGCCGGTGTTCGACGAGGAGCGGGACCTCGCCCCGAGCGTCCGGCGGCTGCACGCCCACCTGGCCCGGGCGCTGCCGCTGCCGTTCTGCATCACCATCACGGACAACGCCAGCACCGACCGCACGTGGGAGATCGCCCGGCAGCTGCAGGAGGAGTTCCCCGAGGTGCGGGCGCTGCACCTGGAGGCCAAGGGCCGCGGCTGGGCGCTGGCGTCGGCGTGGCGGTCGTCGCGCTCCCCGGTGCTGGCGTACACGGACGTGGACCTGTCCACGGACCTGGCCGCGCTGCTGCCGCTGATCGCCCCGCTGCTGTC